>BNWK01000047.1 GCA_025998775.1 Alphaproteobacteria bacterium
ACCATGTGGCGTGACTTTGAGCATCTCTCCGACTGGAAAATCATGATCAAACGTCAAGCGAGGATTTTTTATTGGTCTGTATTCTCTTCCTTTGTTTGCAAAATTCCCAATAAGTTCTTTTTTCTTGATATCAGCTGAAATAACAGGCTGGTTTTTAGCGATAAATTCTGATGCTTTGTTGTTTATGTACTCAAATTGCGCATCGCGATCTGCGTGACTTTTGCCAACCTGCAATTTTTTCTGATTTCCCTGTAAACTGTACACCATTTTTTTCAACTGCGCCGCGATCGATCTGAGTGATATATATACCTGATATTTCAGCAAAATAGCATCATGTATGTTCCGAAGAGACTTGGTCGTCCACAAAAGTACATTCTCCGGATCCCCATATGTTTTATCTGACACCAACAATTCAATCCATTTTTGCAACTCTGGATAAGTTTCCTCCAGCCGTTTGCGACCACTTCCTGCTTTGCGAATATTTGTGGCATTTTCGTCAACACCAACCTCCAGTTCTTTCTTGCCTTTTATTACTGTTGTGCGAGAAAATCCGCTGATTTCACAGACTTCTTTAACTCCGCCACGCCCAATTGAATTGGCACAACTCGCCAAAAACAATCGATTCTGCTTTTCGTTCAATAATGGCCGTATCGCTTTGATGTGTTCCTTCAATTTAATTCCAATAATTGCTTGTTGCACTATCCTAACATATTTTATGGAAAAGTCCAACTTATTTTTGCGCGAGTCCTTGATAGGATCATCCAACAGGTAAATCCAATATTAATGGGGTGGACGAACTATTTCAGAGTCTGGAACTCTAGTCGGTGCTTTGGCTACATAAAAGATTGGATGGAAAAGAAGGCAAGACGCCACTTAATGAGAAGCAGAAAGCGGAAAGGCTTCGGCTGGGAAAGATGGAGTAGGAGTTGGTTATACCCGGTATGCGGGCTGTTCTCAGTCTACAGGATCAAGTATTACCAAGCTCAGGAAGTGTTACTGGCATGATGGGTCACTTAACGTTGATACGAAAGTTACAGAAAACCGTAGGGCGGGGAATCGGCGCCCGATTTTTGAGGAGGCGGGCGGAGCTGGTCCGGTTAGATTCCCGTTATTCTTAGGCTGCGGTGGTTCGCCGGGTGTTCTGCCCGCGGTTCCTTAGCCACGCCAACCCCAGGATTTTTGCCGAACCCAAGGTACGATCTTTCAATTTTCCGAGTTGCAGGTCGGTGCCTCACTTGGAGCAGCCGGCTCTCCAGCCTCGGGTGATTTTTCCCACGGAAATCGGGCTTCGTTTAGCACGTCACTCAGGTAGTCGAGGACTACAGTCAGCCGTAAAGCGCTGATCAGCGTGTTCTGGATACGTCTTTGCCCATCCGGACACCAGGCGAGCATCTGATGTTCATTTAACAGGGCTAGGCCAGCGGGGCTCAGGTTAGTGCCGTCGACCAGTTTGATTCCCTCCAGAACAGCTGCGTTTGTCGGGATTTTCAGCATCAGTTCCATCGTCGACAGGTTATTGTACATCGTGGTGGTCATGAGGCGTAGGTCGTGTGGTCCAGTCAAGACCTCCAGGCGGCTCAGCGGTTCGCTGCCGTTTGTCATAAGCTTAGCGATGGTTTGCAGCCAGTTTTTGAGCGAGGTGACGAGTGGTAGTAGTCCTTCCCGGTCGAGCGGGTTCGTCTGGCAGGAATTGCGGCTTGCAGCGTGCAGCTTCTGTACTAGTTCGGCCTCGATCCGGTTTGGTTCTGTTCGTATCAGTTCCCGTTCCGCCGGGTCCAAACTAGGATGCGATCTCCACTGCAATGTGTTGGCGTCCATACCGTATATTTGTCTAATGGATTGCGCTTTGGCGTGCTTCAGTGCTTTGTTGAATACGTCGCGTTGCACGCCGGTCAGCCCACCCGCGATATCGTATCCTGGAATACCAGTAGCAGCAAACGCGTCCTGCGTCGACAAACAGAATATCCCGCCTAATAAGCAAGTGCAAAAAGTAATTTTCGTCATACTATTTTTCCCCATAATAAATTAAAACATGCTTATAAATATAGTATGCCTCAGCTAGATTGTCAAGTGTTTTTTGATTTTTTTTGTATTTACGAAAGAAGCGGTTGAGCATGCAGTCACAATGCTCAGGATCCACGCGCTTTAATCTTAAGATTTTTCGCTGTGATGGCGTTAAAAAATCCAAAAAGTGGTTGACTGTACTGAGCTATCTTGATCTTGAGTGGATCTCTGGCATAATCTTCGTCTGTCGGACATTGAATATAAATGGAGCATACCTTTCAGATGGTAGATAAGAAGAAAACGCATGTGCGGCACGCACTGTTGGTGGGATGTGGAAATATCGGTGGAGCTCTACTGAAGCTCTGGGCATCCTTGGATATTTTTAGCGAAATAATCGTGGTGCAGCCGAGCCTGGCATTTGCTGAGGATTTCGCCTGCTATGATTCGATAGAATTCGTTAATGATGTAAAGAATATTCCGAGCGATTTTATTCCAGACGTTGTGGTGTTGGCTATTAAGCCGCAGATAGCGGACGTTGTGATTCCCGATTTGCGTCCATATATCATATCAATTGCAGAACCGACTATATCCGAGGATTTTTTAGGCCAACGTGACGTTGGATCCAATTGTGATAAAACGCATGTGCTGCAAGCACCGACGACAAAAATACCGGATAGAGGAAGGTTATGCAGAGACGCTCTTGTTGTATCAGCACTTGCTGGCACATCATTGGATAAGTTGGCGTTATTAACATCGGAAGACTGTAGAATCGTTCGAATTATGCCAACAATCGCCATAAAAACCAGTCAGAGCGTCAATCTTGCGTTTGCAAACGAAAATGTTAGTGTCGCCGACATTGAAACGATGGAAAAAATCATTGGATTGTCCGGAGAAATCACCTGGGTTCGTGAGGAAAACCATCTGGATATTCTTACGCCCATTTCCGGATCCGGCCCCGCCTACTTTTTTCTGTTAGCGGAGATACTGGTTGAGGAAACCGTAAAACTCGGCATAGATGAAGATACTGCACGTCAAATTGTTCAGGGAACTCTCGTCGGAAGCGCGAGTCTTGTCTCAGATAACTCTGATTTTGCTGGGCTTAGAAAATCCGTAACCAGCAGGAAAGGAGTTACCGAAGCTGCGCTGGAAATTATGTCGTCCGGAATGCGCAATGTAATGGAAGAATCTTTGAAAGCGGCCACGCAACGTCTAGAGGAGTTGCGCAAATGAAAATCGTTGTAAAAATAGGAACCCAGAGTATTTTGTCGGCTGATGGAATTCCGCTGGAATCGGTCTTCAATTCCTTGGCAGAGCAAATCATAAATGTGAAAAACGAGGGGCATAAGGTTATTCTTGTGAGTTCCGGAGCTGTTTGTCTTGGTAGGCAGGTCGCAAAGCGTATTTTGAACAGGGAATACGGCAGTTCTATTGGTGAAAAGCAGCTGCTGGCGTCCATTGGGCAGCATGAGCTCATGAACATATATTCGTCTTTGTTTGAAAAATATAACATAGCCGTCTCCCAATTATTGCTGACGAAGCAAGATTTCGAAACCAGAAAAAAATACCTGAATATCAAGCGGATATTCGAGGAATTGTTTCTAAATGACGGAGTTCTCCCTATCGTAAACGAAAACGACAGTGTTGCCATCGAGGAACTAATGTTTACAGACAACGACGAGCTATCCGGACTTATCGCCACTCAAATTGGAGCAGACAAACTGATAATCCTCAGCAATGTCTGTGGAGTATACGATGGGTCACCTGCCGACGAAAAATCCCAGTTGATACCTGTCATAGATCCAAAAACCGGATGGCCTGAGGTGTCGACAACGAAAAGCGCCCACGGACGCGGCGGAATGTTCAGCAAGCTCAATACTGCGCGCAACGCTTCGGGAGTTGGAATAATGACGCACATAGCCTGCGCCAATCATCCGAAAGTCATTGAGGAAATAATCTACGGGAATCAGGTGGGGACGGCGATAATTCCTTCCGAGAAAAAATCCAACATCAAGCGATGGATCGCCTACAATGCGGATTACTCGCGTTCGTCGATTATCATAAATGACGGACTTCTGAATATTCTGAAGAATAAAAAGGAAATGGTCAGTATTCTGCCGGTGGGAATAGAAAAAATTTCTGGAGAATTCAAAAAAGGTGATATCATAAAGATCAAATCGCTGAGCGGAGACACCGTCGGAATAGGCGTCGCGAGATACGATGATAAAAAATTAAAAGAGCTTCTGGGGCAGAAGAACAGTAAGGAATTCATACACTGCGATTACATGCACATTTTTTAGGAGAAGACAAATGGACATTATCGATCAAATAAAATGTGTAAAAGATACAAGTCGTCCAATTGCGCGTTTAGACGATGATCGCAAAAACGATATATTGCTCTCACTTTCCGAAGAGCTCATTAATTGCTGTGACGAAATTATCGAAGAAAATGCCAAAGATTTAGCTGTAATGTCTCCGGATAATCCAATGTACGACCGATTATTACTCGATAGAGCTCGCATTGAATCCATGGCTGCCGATATCAAAAACGTAATTGCATTGCCTTCTCCAGTTGGCCGAATACTGGAGCATAAAACCATGCCAAACGGATTGATCATCGATAAAATCTCCGTACCACTTGGGGTTGTTGCCGTCATCTACGAATCTCGTCCTAACGTGACCATCGATGTATTCACTCTATGCTTTAAATCTGGCAACGCCTGCATTCTAAAGGGCGGAAAGGAAGCGCATCACAGCAATAGTGTTCTTGTGAAGATAATTCATCGAGTGCTTGAAAAGTACATTATTATTGATGAAAACGTCGTGTATCTTATGCCTCCAGGACGCGAAAGCACCAGTATCTTGCTAAACGCGGTTGGATTGGTGGACGTTTGCATTCCGCGTGGAAGTCAATCGCTTATTGAGTTTGTTCGAAATAACGCTCGAATTCCCGTTATCGAAACCGGAGCCGGAATCGTTCACGCTTATTTCGATTTGGAAGGCGATGTGGAAAAAGGCCCCCAAATAATAAAGAACGCAAAAACTCGACGTGTAAGTGTATGCAACGCTCTCGATTGTCTCATAATTCATAAAAACCGAATAAACGATCTATATCAGTTAGTTGAGCCATTGGCGGAATCAAATGTTGAATTATACGCCGACGAAGATGCATATGCTGCGCTTGAACATAGTAGACCTCTTGCAGAACCGACTATATCCGAGGATTTTTTAGACCAACGTGACGTTGGATCCAATAATGAGAAAACGCGTGTGCTGCAAGCACCGACGACAAAAATACCGGATAGAGGAAGGTTATGTGAGAGGTCGCATTATCCGGCACATCTACTGCATCGTGCAACTGAAGACGACTTCGGAAGAGAATTTCTATCATACAAAATGGCGATAAAAACAGCAGAGACACTTGACGTGGCTATGGAACACATTGGAAAATATTCCTCCGGACATAGCGAAGCCATAATCACGGAAAATGAAAAAGTCGCCTGGCATTGCATCAATAGAATTGACTCCGCCGTAATTTATATCAATGCTTCAACGGCTTTTACGGATGGAGCGCAGTTCGGAATGGGCGCAGAAATCGGAATCAGCACGCAGAAATTGCACGTGCGCGGCCCCATGTCCCTGGATGCTCTGACGAGCTACAAATGGATCGTCCGCGGAAACGGGAATGTGCGGTGAGTGCGTCACACTCCAAAGCTCTGTTCACAAAGCAAATCAGATTAGTAAACGGATTGTTAAACAAATATTTTGATGATAGCATTGCTAGTTGAATTATTACACGTTCTACGAGGGGATGGGTTGATATGAAGTGTGCTCTTTTTGTTCATTATAAAAACATAATCAAGAGTTTCGTTGGTAGCGAGTACGAAGATCTGGTCGTGGTTGATCCTCCCAAAGACGAATCATTTGGGGATTTCTCGACGAACATCGCTATGATTCTGGCGAAAAAAGTTGGAAAAGCTCCGTTGGTAATAGCAAATGAGCTCTGCGAACAATTGAAAATATCCGGAGATTTTGTTGATGTTTCTGTAAAAGCTCCAGGTTTTATCAACTGGCTGATACCAAATCGCATTATAACTGAGCATTGCAAATACATGCTACAGAAGGATTTCGGAAAAACAAACATCGGAAACGGACGACGAATAAACATCGAATATGTGTCTGCAAATCCAACCGGCCCACTGCATGCTGGCCATGCGAGAGGAGCTGTATCCGGCGATGTGCTGGCAAATCTGCTATCTTTTGCAGGATACGATGTTACGAAAGAATACTACATAAATGATGCCGGAAAACAAATCAATATTTTGGCGAGCTCGCTTCGATATAGATATATGGAATTATTTCAGAAAGCAGATGGAGGACTGCCGAGTTGGGCATATCCGGGCGAATATCTAGTTGATGCTGCCAAAAAATTAAAAGAAAAACACGGGGATTCATTCGTTGATAAAGACGAAAACGAATGGATGCCATTTTTTAAGGAATTCGCCATTGCTGACATGGTGGATTGCATCAAAGCAGATCTCGATGGACTTGGCATACGCTTTGATGTCTTTTCGTCCGAATTAAAACACATCAAAGCCGGCGCCGTCGAAAAGGCCATCGATTTTCTCAGATCCAAGGGATTGATTTACTCGGGAGTTCTGGATGTTCCCAAAGGAAAAGAGCCGGATGACTGGGAAGAAAGAGAACAGCTTTTGTTTAAATCCACTCTTTTTGGAGATGATGTCGATCGCCCTCTGCAAAAATCCGATGGATCCTGGACATATTTCGCGTCGGACATAGCCTATCACTTGGACAAAATCACCAGAGGATTTGATGAAATGATCGACTTCTGGGGAGCTGATCATGGCGGATACGTAAAACGTATGCAGTCTGCAGTCTCAGCTCTATCTGATAACCAGAAGAAATTGCAGGTAAAAATCGTTCAGCTGGTGCGTTTCATGCAGAATAACCAGGAAGTGAAGATGTCCAAACGAGCTGGAACATTTGTGACAGTTCGAGACGTTCTGGATAATGTCGGCAAGGACGCTATCAGATTTATTATGCTCACCAGACGTGACGACGCTCCTCTGGATTTCGATTTTAAAAAAGTCGTTGAGCAGAGCCGTGACAATCCTGTGTTCTACGTTCAATACGCCTATGCTAGAACGCATTCTGTGCTAAAACAGTTTACTCAGACTTTTCACAAGCCAGTTCCGAACCTAGAAGATGTAGATCTCAATTTATTGGATTCGAACGCTGAGCTTCAGCTGTTAAAAACTCTGGCAGATTGGCCTCGTCAGGTTGTTATGGCTGCCCAAAACAAAGAGCCTCATCGAATAGCTTTCTATCTATCGGAACTAGCCTCAAAGTTTCATTTTTTGTGGAATCAGGGCAAAGATAATGCTATGTTAAGGTTTGTTCTGGCTGATGATTTCCAGAGAACATCAGCGAAAATGGTATTGGTTATGGTAATGCAAAATGTAATAGAGTCTGCTTTTGGAATAATCGGAGTATCACCAATTAAGGAATTGCGCTGATGTGTCCTTTTCTAGATGAAGAAGACGACTTTGATCATTACGAAGATTATATAATGAATCCTGCTCAGCAATTGCCGGAAGAGAATTCCGGAGTGGGGTGGTCTCTCAAGCAAAAAGACAGGAAATTCATTGTCCTTGGCGGTGTAGCTTCCCTTGCTGCTTTCAGTGTCGTAGTCTATCTTATATATTCGAACTCAAAACCAGTTGGCGTAGAAGAACTGCCAGTCATAAGGGCCAATACAACTCCCATAAAAACCAAGCCGAAGATGAATGAAAGCGTTGGTCATCAGGATAAAGTGGTCTACGATAACATATCTGGCGAAAAAACTGCGGCAGTAGCAGTCAAGACCATCCCGCAACCGGAAGAAGTATTACCAATAAATGGAATGGACATGGATGCTCCTCTGTCGGACGAGGAAAAAAAGAATATAATACAGGCTTTTGATGAGTTGGCACCGGAGAAAGAGTATAAAATCAACTATGTAAAAAGTGGAGCGAAAAAAGGATCAACTTCTACAGCTACAAATGGTAGTCAGTCGAATAGCAATCATAGAACTTCTGCAAATGAAAAAAACGTAGCTAATATTTCAAAGAAGGATTCCAGAAACTCAAAGAGTATTCCAGCAAGAAGTTCCAAAGAACATCGCATTGAATCAAAGGGGTTGGTGGTATTCGAAGATGAAAATCCTTTACCCACTCGTGTTCATAAGGATAAAAACACGAAAAAACATAATAACATTATCGAAATAAGTTCTCCTACTAAAAGAAAGTCTGCCAAAAAAGCAAGAGATAGTTATTCCGAAGAAGATGAATACTCTTCTCCAATAAAAAGATTAGACAATGAATCACTTCGTAAAAACAAAAAATCGAGATTGAGAGAGCTGGTGAATAAGTCGTCACGATATGATGATTCACCTTCTTCAACTTCTTCCACCAAAGGCAATCGAGGAGTTATGGTGCAAATAGCATCTTTGGCGACAAAATCAGCGGCAGAAGTTGAATACAAAAGACTACTTCCACGTAATAAAGCTCTTCGCGGCGTCAATAAGAACATCGTTAAGGTCGATCTAGGACGGAAGAAAGGGATTCGCTATCGGGTCATTGTTGGCCCGTTCCGAAACGATACCGAGGCAAATAAATTCATACGCTCCATGAAAAACGGTGGCGTCAACGCCTACATATCAAGGTAGCCATGAAGCACACGGCTAGATTTTTCGTGGAACAACAATTGTTCGAGAAAGCGGAGGTGACGCTTGCGGATCATCAGATGCATCACGCCTCCAATGTCCTTAGACTCGGAAATAACGATTCTCTTATTCTCTTCAACGAATATTCCGGAGAATGGAATTGCGAAATCATCGACGTAAAAAAGCGATGCATCAGATGCGTAAACATCCTCCGGGAACAGGTTGAGGAAAATGGACCTTTGCTTGCGATTTCTCTGATAAATCCGGCAAAAATGTCCATACTACTGGAAAAAATCACCGAACTGGGAGTTTCCGAAATAATTCCAGTAATCTCCCAATACACGCAACATAAAAGATTAAATATCGAAAAAGCCAGAAGTATAGTCATTGGAGCTGCCGAGCAATCGCGCCGCATGACCATACCAAAAATACACGATCCAGTGGAGCTGAGTGCTTTTCTCGCCAACTTTGCCAACGTGACGTTGGATCCGTTTTCTGCTTCGCTACCTTCTGAAAGGTATGCGGACTGTAATTGCAACGTTGAAACAGTATCTTCAGGAGGATATGCCAGTGGTGCAACTGCTTTAGCTTCGACATTGCAAGCACATCACGCATACAATGCAGAAGATAGCGAAGTGCGATCCGAGCCTCAAATATGAGGCGGAACTGTAGTTTTGTAGCGGTTAAATTCCGCTCCCCCAGGCATCGGGGTGAAAGTGTGTCCCACACTGAGAAAGCTTGGCAATGTTCTTAGT
>BNWK01000048.1 GCA_025998775.1 Alphaproteobacteria bacterium
TCAGAGACTGTATAAAGTCATTCTTCAAAAAAACATGGACTGATATTGCCCAATCAATGCGCAGTTGTATTACCGACAAGTTTCAAGCCATCACAAAACCAAACTTCTCAACTTGATTGGGTATATTTGTGCCACTTTTTATGTTTGAATCAATTTTGTGCACTAGTTCTCTCATAATGTTGGACATAATACTTGCTATTGTCATAGGATTCCTATATTTCAAAAAAAAGCGGTGATGCATGGAATACATAGTGTTATCCCAACTGATCACACTTATTCTCGGGATTATTTTACAGCAACAAAACTTCGTTGAATCTGAAAAATATAAGAAACTGCTGCATTATGTACCGATGTCTTCCTGTATCACGGCGATCGTTTCTATCGTTTTTTTTGTTATGCAAATAAGAAACCCGTCCGTTGTATATCATAATTTATGCGATTTATGTCTCTCAAAGGGGATTACATTTTCCTTTGGATTACTGTCAGATTCGCTAAGCATAACAATTAGTTGCGTCGTATCCATCATAGTGGCACTTTCCAACTTTTATTCCATTGGATACATAAAGAAAAATACGAATACATACTTGCTTTATATAAATGCACTGTCACTTGCCATGATTATTTTCGTTGCTGCCAATAGTCTTCTGCAATCCTACGTAGCATTGGAATTCATGGTAATAATCATGTATTTGATTTCTCGTTCCAATAAAAAAAACGAGTCGATCGGATCTGCAATTGTTTTTCCGCACAAATGGGCCAATGTTGGATTTATCGTATCCATGATTGTAATAATGTATACTTTTCAGTCGGTTGATTTCGATGACATCAACAAATTTTCCATGCAAAACGATGAGCAGCTCAGCGTATTGGAATTTATTTCGATATTTATGCTGCTGGCAGTGTTTGTGAAAACTGCTCAGTTTGGTTTCTCCAGCTGGTTGCAAAAAACAGAGACATTTTCTATTCCATTAGCCGCTGTTGTACAGTCGTCAACGGTTGCTCCGTGCGGAATATTCCTACTAATACGACTCCAAACCATATTCGAGTGCAGTGAGTTTGTTCAGAACATTACTATTATTGTAGGTTCATTTTCGGCGATATTTTTCGCGGTGAAAGCAATGTTTTCGTTCAACGTAAATCGGATTCTCATCTATTCCACCTGCTCCCAAATTGGTCTAATGATTATAGCCTGCGGATTCTCTGCCTATGGAGTCGCAATTATTTTATTCGTTACCCATGCATTTTCCAAGGCTATTCTGGCATTTGTTATTGGATCGGTGGTTTACGCTTTATCCGGAGAGCAAAACCTACACAATATGGGGGGATTATTCGAATTACTTCCAAAAACATATTATTTGTTTATTTCCGCAACGGCGTCCATGATATGTCTACCTCTGATGTCATCCTACTACGCCTATAAAGTGTTTTTGGGAGAGATCATAAACGGAGAAATGTATCCATTGGCACTGATATCGATTATTGCGACTTCAATCCTCACAAGCACTTACATGTTCCGCATGATATATAAAATATTTCACGGTCAAAAAAGTCTGGATGAAACCATCTTGGCATACATGAATGAAGATAATGTATACATGAATCGAGTATCATATGTTGCCTTATTTTTCGCGACTTTTTCCGGAGTTGTTTTTTATTACGCTGCATATGCGGACGAAGTCTGGAGAGATATTTTTGCATTTTCCAATAACCGCGCTCATTCTAGAATTCTGTTATTTATTTTTATAAATCTACTGGGAATCGTTTTTGCAACAATAGCATGTAAATCAGTAAGAGCAATAGTTATTCATGATTATTTTAACCTTCATCGATTGAATATCCAGTGGTTGCACCACGGGCGTTTTATAAGTAAGTGGTTGCACCAGAAGCATTTTATGAATACTGCACGCACATATATCGAAATCCTGTTGAACAAAACAGAAAAGTATGATTCTGCAGCAATTGGTTCCGTATGCATTGTTTTAATTATGTCTTCATATCTAGCAATACGGATAACCAACCTACCATGATAGATAACTTATTCTCTTACAGTGCTTTACTTTTTGTGATTCTTATACCGTTGATCAGCGCACTTTGCATAACAAAAATAGACGAAGAAAGTCTGCAATCAAATATAAAATTGGTTGGCATGTGGTCTTCGGGATTTGTCTTTGCTCTAACGACCGGATTATTGTTATTTTCCGATAACTCTGCAGCCATATATTCATACGGGTATTTTTTGCTAAGCATAAATGGAGTATCGATATACTTCATGGAGGTCACGGCGTTCATAACACTACTGTGTACTATAATCGCTAAAAATGAAATAAATCACGATGTAAAAAAAATCAACATAATGGTGATGATTATCGAATCATCGCTGCTAATGCTATTTTCCACGACAAACATCCTAATCTATTCCTGTTTATTGGAAGTCATTGTATTAACTTCATATTTTCTGGTGGGATTTTTCTCAACAAAACGCGAATACCCATCAAAGGATCTTATTATATTATTTTTCGGAGTAATTTTTGTGATACTTGGAACGATGTACATGATAAGCGTAACTGGCGCAAAAGAAATACATATTCTATCGAAGTACAGTCTCTCATTCAATCAGGAGTTGATATTCTTTGTGACATTTTTCATCGGATTATACTGCATATCCGGATTATTTCCCTTGCACCTATGGACTGCGGACAGTTATCCAACTTCAGTTTTTATATTATTGTTGGGAGCAATATCACTGATTGGCGGATTCGGTGTTATAAACATACTAATTCCAATCGCCAAAAACGTATATCTGCAGATGCACGGTTGTGTGTCATACTTAGTTTTGATATCCGTAATCTATTTCACATTATCAGCAAGCATTCAAAAGAATCCACAGCAGATTCTATCGCATATTTCAAGTGCAAACATCTCCGTCTCTCTAATTGGCATATTCTCGTGTCACGTGGAAGGAATGGTCGGAGCCATCTATATTATGATGACGAACAGCATAACTGTGACTGCGCTGCTGGTAATCATGCATGCGATTGGCAAAAACGACAAAGAAGATCGATTATTATGCTCGCTATCATTGACAAAAATATCGATTGTTCCTACGCTTACAATTTTATCGATGCCATTACTGCCGTTTTTCTATGGGGAATTTCTCATAATATACAGTGTGTTATGTGAAAATCGCACATTTGGTGTACTGCTATGCTCCATCTTAATGCCAGGAATGTTTTTGGCGATAAAAGCTTTCTGCACACAATTTGATATTGGAATCGAGAAAAAAATTAGCTGCTACGATTTTTTCTATCTAATACCTCCGGCAGTATTCATAGCGGTTCTTGGTACTTACGTTACGAGTAATATCACAACCATGGGGAAATACGTATCTTGGATTATTCCGCAGAATGAAATAAAGGGAATACAGGCATGATCGGTGATTTTTTCCCAGAGCTTTTATTATTCTGCTACTGTATAACTGTGATGCTTGCGAAGCGTTTCTATCAAAGGGAAATAAAATGGCCGCCTGTATTACTTCTGGCAGCGCTTGCATGTTTTATGGGAGGAGATGATTCTCAGAAATCGTATTTATTCGAGTATAAATATTACGAATCATTACTGAAGGTTACAGTATTAATTGCTGCATTTTTGATATGTCGTTTCACCAACGAAAGTGATTTTCGAGAGCATATGTTGCTTATGGTTTCCACTTTCGGATGCATAGCGACGTTTTCTTCATGTAATCTTGTTTCGATGTTATGTGTGCTGGAAGTATCTGTCATTCCCATATATTTTGTGGTTGCACCAGTGCGTGCCGCACCTGCGTTTACTAATGGAGTTGCGCGCATTATTGCATATGGAATAGCCAGCACAATTATATTTATTGTTTCCATATGTATGATGTATATTTCCATAAGATTTTATAACTTCAGTGACATTCGCTACGCCTTTTCCTTTTTTTCCAAACAGGACACTCTAAGTCTGTTGGCATCGGCGTTTATGTTGCTATCCATCTGCATAAAAATTGGTATATTCATGTGCCATTCGTGGATGATTGATGTGCTGAATGAAAAAATATCAAATGCCTTAATGATATTGGGAGTGCTGAGATTTTCTCTGGTAATAAGTTCCTATAAGTTGATAACTTCCGTTCTGTATCACATTGATATATCTGGGATAATCGTCATACTCTCGTGCATTTCGATAATCTTCGGAAGTGTCTTGTTATCTTTCAACAACAACATAAAAAAAATCATCTGGTATTTATGCGTCTGTCATTCTGGAATAGTGCTTTTGTGTTGTTCCTGCAAGACATACACCGCCATGAAAAGCCTAATATGCATGGCGTTATCCGATTTGATTTCTGTCTCGGGGATACTAATGTTTTTGTTGGCCATAAAAAAGAGCAACAACAAAGATATAGAGCATATCCGCGATCTGAATGCCCTATCCAAATGGGACACACAAACGGCGATATCATTATCTGTGTTTTTCATATCCATGTTTGGATTGCTACCGCTAGTTGGATTCTGGGGAAAATTTTATATGTTACTATCATTAATGGAGAAAAATCTCATATGCCCTGTAATCGCGCTATCTTTTTCTCTGCTTATCAGTCTGATTTGTGCTGCAAAATTACTGGACGCCATTTGGTTTGGAGAACTAGATGAAAATCATTCGTTCAAGACAAACAACGATACACTAATCAAAGGAATTAATCTGCTTCCATATCTGACTATCATATCCATTCCATTTGCTCTCAAAATAGCGTACCTTATGAGAATAGATTTGTATTTCATACGATAGGACTTATGCAAATAATAAGATTCAACATAATTGATAGTACACACACTTATGCCCTAAAGCTGATAGGTGAGCCAGAAACAAGCGAGTGCGCCATAATCGCGGACCAACAAACCAATGGTGTCGGCAGATGCAATCGCAAGTGGATATCTGATCGCGGAAATCTGTTCGTTTCCATCGTAATGAAGCTACCGAAAAAAATGGATCTTGGGAAAATCTCGCTAACAGTTGCATGTGCAGTTAGGGATACGATAGCGCATTTTGTCGGAGACTCCAGCGATCTTACGCTCCATTGGGCTAACGATGTTTACCACAAAGACAGGAAGATAAGCGGCATACTAATAGCTGTTGCCGGAGAATGGATGGTGATTAGTGTCGGTATAAATGTAAACTCCTCTCCAAAACGTCACGTTGGATCCGCTGATAATGATAAAACATGTATACTGCAAGCACTTAATGATAAAGCGCGTGTGCTACAAGCACTTCCTCCTATGAGTGTATTTAATATATTGATAGCAAACATAGATAAGTGGCTTCTCCTATTGGAAAAGTCAGATTTTTCTTGTATAAGGTCTTATTGGTTACGAAATATTAACGGAATAAAATGTAATGTTGTTGTAAAGAATGGGGTAGAGTCCGTTTCTGGGCTATTTTACGATCTAGATGAATCCGGCAGATTGGTTTTGGAAAGAAATGGCGAGTATTTGTTTATATCCAGTGGTGATCTATTCTTAAATCAAGAAGGAATTGTGGTAAGTAATGAAAAAGAAATCTGAAAAAACCAATCTAAGTGGTTTGAATTTTATATCCATTGGCGGATGCTCGGAAATCGGAATGAATTTGTACGCGTATGTCATGAATGATCAATGGATACTTGTGGATATGGGAATGGGATTCGATAACAATCTCGGCAGAGAATTGTTGGTACCATCTCCGGATACTCTCATAAAAAACAAATCAAAAATAAAGGCTTTGTTTATAACTCACTCACACGAAGATCACATAGGTGCAATTCCTTACATATGGTCGATGGTCGGATGCCCCATCTATGCACGTCCATTTGCCCTTGAGATGATAAAGGACCGCTTGCAGCAGTTCGGTATTGAAAAAGATGTTCCACTCATAAAAGCATCCGTTGGTACAACCATATCCGTTGGAGATTTCGATGTTGAATATATTCCTGTTGCACATTCAACGCCGGAATCTTCTGCGTTAGCTATCAAGACTTCAGAAGGCGTGATAATTCACACTGGCGACTGGCGATTGGACGACAATCCTGTGCTCGGCTCCAAAACTGATGAAAAACGATTCGAGGAATATGGGGATTCCGGCATCCTTGCTCTTGTGTGTGATTCAACCAACGTATTTAGGGAAGATAGATTCGGATCAGAAAAACAAGTTCGGGAGAATCTCATTAAAATCGTAGGAAAGCACACGAAAAATCGCATTTTGATAACTTGCTTTGCATCGAACTTAGCGAGATTGGAAAGTTGCTACATTGCAGCGAAAGAAAACGGACGTCAGATGGTGGTTGCTGGCAGATCAATCAAAAGAATCGAGAAGATAGCGAAATTATCCGGATATCTCTCGTCAGTACCAGCTTTTCTGGATGAAAGAAAAGCTAACTCTCTGGATCCGGCGAGAACATTAGTGGTATGCACAGGGAGTCAAGGGGAACCGACTTCTGCTCTAGCGAAAATAGCAGAAGGCAGTCACAAGAGCGTATCCCTCCTCAAAGACGATATAGTGATATTTTCTTCGAGAGTCATTCCGGGAAACGAAAAATCCGTTCTCGATGTACAGAATTCACTAACATCCAAAAACGTGAAGCTCATAATGGATGTGGATAGTGATATACATGCATCCGGACATCCGAGCAAGGCGGAACTGGTACACCTATATAATCTAACAAAACCCCAGATACTGGTACCAATACATGGTGAGACCGTACAACTGCACAAACATGCTGAAATAGGAAATGAGCACGGCATAAAAGATGTCATTATACCGCACGACGGATGCGTTCTAAAACTATCCAAAGATAATCCAAAAATAATCGACACTGTTCCTTGTGGTGTGCTTGCCGTGGACGGAAGTAAACTTATACCAATCGATGGGATAGTCTATAAGCAGAGAAAAACATTATCGTCCAGCGGAGTAGTCAGTGCCTGTGTTAGTTACAACAGAGGATCAATAAAATTATTAGATATGCAATGCGTTGGTATTTTCGAGAATTCCGAACAATTAGATGCGGACGATATCAAAAAGGACATCTCTTCGGAAATAAAATTATCTCTGGAAAACATCTTTAAAGGAAAAGGAAACGCAAAAGATATTAAGTCTTCCGTCGAGAAAATCATCCGTACCGCTTTTATTGATGCTCGAGGTAAAAAACCCGTCGTGTTTGTGCACGTAATTACAGTGTGATGCCAACGTGAGACTGCGGTATAATAGCTCTTGTTTGCAATTGGCTCCGGTGCTGGCGTGCATATACCCATTCAAAGGTACGAAATTGGACTTTCTTTTTCCTGGATTCCTATGGAAACAAACATGATTTTTCTCAAACATCTTTAGTATTTCTTAAAATGTATTATAATCATTCTGTTTTGCAGATGGTGAGTATATATGTCTTGGATGGGTACTACAATTCTTTCCGTTCGGAAGGGAAAATATGTTGTAATGGCTGGCGACGGTCAGGTTACAATGGGAGACACAATCGTTAAGGGAAATGTCCGGAAAGTTCGACTTTCAAAGTCGAAGAACGTTCTAATTGGTTATGCCGGAGCAACTGCCGATGCCATAACTCTCTACGAACGTTTGGAATCGAAGATCGATTTATATCCGGGACAACTGCAGCGTGCTTGTGTGGAGCTGGCAAAAGACTGGCGCACCGATAAATATCTCAGAAAATTGGAAGCAATGATTGCAGCAGCAGATAAAAACGTGTCGCTGATCGTTTCTGGTTTGGGAGATGTTCTCGAACCTCAGGACGGAATCATAGGCATTGGATCCGGAGGAAATTACGCTGTTGCAGCCGCTCGGGCACTGATAAACGAGAATCTCTCGGCGGAGGAAATAGTGCAAAGATCCATGACTGTGGCGTCAGAACTGTGCATATACACTAACTCGAACGTAACCATCGAAAAATTAGAGACGGAGAATTAAATGAAAAACTTATCATTAACACCTACTCGTATAGTTTCAGAGTTGGATCGCTTTATTGTTGGCCATGAGGACGCAAAGAAAGCGGTGGCTGTGGCTTTGCGTAATCGCTGGCGGCGTCAGCAGGTGCCAACGCCACTTAAGGAGGAGATATCTCCCAAGAATATTCTGCTGATAGGTCCGACCGGAGTTGGTAAGACGGAAATTGCTCGCCGACTAGCTCGTCTCGTGGGAGCTCCATTCATAAAAGTGGAAGCCACTAAGTTTACAGAAGTCGGATACGTCGGAAGAGACGTCGAGCAAATGATCCGCGATCTTGTCGAAATTGCCGTCTCCGATGTGAAGGAAAGGCAAATACAGCTAGTCAACGAGCTGGCTCAACAAAAAGTAGAGGATAAAATCGTGGAAATCTTGGTGGGAGAAAACGCCAGTCAGGAAACGAAGGATAAATTCAGAAAAATGCTCGATGCGCAGAAGTTGGAAGACCGGGAAATCGAAATCAACGTCATAGACAACTCTTCCGGACAGTCGTTTGATATCCCAGGAGTTCCTGGGGCACAAATCGGCATGCTAAATTTGTCGGACATGATGAGCAACGCTCTTGGCATAAATAAAACAAAAAAGCGCAGCGTCACTGTGCGAGAAGCGAGAAAGCTGCTGCTGAACGAGGAAAGCGAAAAACTCATAGACCGCGATAAAACCATAAGAGAAGCTCTAAACTCCGTCGAACAAAACGGGATCGTGTTTCTGGACGAAATCGATAAGGTGTGCGCCCGAAATACGTCTGGAGCCGATGTCAGTCGTGAAGGGGTTCAGCGCGATCTGCTGCCATTGATCGAAGGATGTTCGGTGAGTACAAAATACGGCACCATAAAGACGGATCACATACTGTTCATTGCCTCCGGAGCGTTCCACATATCCAAGCCGGCGGATTTACTGCCTGAACTTCAGGGACGACTGCCGATTCGCGTGGAACTCAAGCATCTAACGCAGGACGACTTCGTGAAAATCCTCAATGATACGGAAAGCAGCCTGATAAAGCAGTATAAAGCTCTTCTGGAAATAGAAGGGGTAACTCTGAAATTCACCGAAGATAGCATATGCAAAATTGCTGAAATTGCCGCTATTGTCAATCGTCAGCTGCAGAACATAGGAGCTCGTCGTCTCTATACAGTGATTGAAAAATTGCTGGAGGAGATAAGCTTCCACGCTGACCAGAGAAACGGCGAGGAAGTCCTTATCGACACCAAATATGTTGAGGAAAAAGTAGGAACCCTTGCCGAACAGCAGGATCTATCGATGTTTATATTGTGATATTGAGAATTCATATGAATTGGATGCGCATATGAAAAACAAAATTCGAGACCGCCAATAATTTTGTGTAAAGAGCCGGAACTTGTTAAATTGATATTAATAAGTGGAGGTATTTACAATGAAAGAGAAATTAACAAAAGAAGAGAAAGAGGCGCAGCGTGAGCAGCGCGAAA
>BNWK01000049.1 GCA_025998775.1 Alphaproteobacteria bacterium
AGATAGTAGAGGCGATGGCATCAAAAATAGTATTACCATAAATGGCAAGGTTGCATATACTTTAGATGCAGCTATTGAATGGCTTGAAAGCAGAATAAAAAAGCAAGAAATAAAGAAAGAGAGGAGAGTGCATAAAAACGATATTTTGTTAAACACATTGTGAACGGCAAGGTATGTGCTTCAGTTTCTCAAAATTGAAGCATATCGCCATATTCTGTTTTGGTTACCTTTAACAACTCATTAACAACCTTTCTCAAAGAAGAAAGATGTAATTTTTGGATGTACTTATAATGCTAAAATTATCTTTGATGATATCTAATTACCGAAATGCCAACAATTTCGTTCAACTAAAGCCAACCGCAACTTCAAAAAAAGTTGTTAAATGGTTGTTAAAAACAGAGAAAGTAAAGTTTCTATGAGCAGTATTTGTTATCGAAAAACGCTGAAATTTGAGGTGGTTGCGGGGGAAGGATTTGAACCAACGACCTTCAGGTTATGAGCCTATCGACGGCATCTTTTCCACAAACAAACATCTACCATGTATCCGCTGATAAATCAGCATACCCTGACGATTCGCTCATTGCAATCAACAAACTAAAAAATCCCAAAACAAACAAAAAAATGGGGACAGAATGGGGACACGCTATTGCGTTTTTCTGCACAATTACCTATATAATATATGGTCACACAAACATAAAATCCAGAAAGGAGGAAATACAAACATGAGCGATAGCACAAGAAAAAACACAAAAATTTCTGGCCTGAGATATCGGGAACATGCCACTAGAAAACATGGCCTGCAAAAAGACAAGTACTTTATCATAAGATACATGGTCGATGGAAAAAGAAAAGAAGAAGGGCTAGGCTGGCTTTCCGAAGGATGGACAGAAAAAAAAGCCGCAGCTCGCCTGTTCGAATTGAAAGAAAACAATAGGACAGGGCAGGGCCCAAAAACTCTTGCCGAAAAACGAGAACAATCAAAAAAAGCTCAAGAGCAAGAGGAGGAAAAACAGAAAGAAGATTCGGTAAAATTGATTACATTTTCCGAGGTATTCGAAAAATATATCGCACAAGCGAGACAAGACAAAAATGAAAAATCTTGCGATAATGAAGTTAGCATTTTTAAAAATTGGATTGCTTCTAGCGTGGAAAATAAAACCATGAATGAAATTACTCTTGATCTATTGGAGCAAATAAAGAAGGCTATGAGCGATGCTGGAAAAGCAACAAAAACTATTCGCCACATGCTTGCTCTTGTCAGACAAGTCTTTAACTATGCCATAAACAGAGATTTGTATTCAGGAAATAACCCAGTAAACAAAATAAAGAAGCCCTCCAGTGATAATCGTCGTATACGCTTTCTCACCAAAAAAGAGGCTAGTACTTTACTTGAGCATTTGAGCAAATCATCTGAACAAGTACATGATATGGCCTTGCTGTCCTTGCATTGCGGACTTCGTGCAGGAGAGATTTTCAGTCTCACATGGAACGATGTCGATTTCGAACATGGGATTCTTTCTATTAAAGATACGAAATCAGGACGCAATAGAAGCGCCATTATGACAAGGGATATTAAAAAGATACTTGAAGAAAACAAAGAAAACTCAGAAACAAGTGGATTGGTTTTTATTTCAACTACAGGAGCAAAAATCACGGAAATTTCCAACAGTTTTGCTAGAGCAGTAAACACTTTAGGCTTCAATAATGGAGTAGATGATGATCGCCAGAAAGTAGTGTTTCATACGCTTCGCCATACTTATGCTAGTTGGCTTGTGATGAGCGGCGTTGACTTGTACACTGTGCAGCGATTGATGGGGCATTCTACGATATCTATGACAGAAAGATATTCACACCTTGCTCCGGATCATCTGAAAAAAGCAGTAGGTATGTTTGAAGCTCATTACACATAAAAAATAGACCTACATTAATGGCGAGAAGTTTACACATGATTCTGTTATATTTTATATACATTCCACCCAAGAATCGCGTCGAGAAAACACCTTGCACCACGCGCGTCTTCCTTGATGCGCAGCACAGAAAATCCATGAAACATCTGCAACCACCGGATTCTCACTGCTCTGCGCTTGTAAAAATTGTAAGTTATGATGGTTACAACCAACAGTCGAAAAACATTCTCTCATAGGTTGTCTGTGGAGTGATCCAGCCGACGCGGCACTGTATCCAGCGTAAGAATAAGGCCATACCTACCGCTTTAGCAGTAAGCAGAGCCGCAGCTGCTACCCGTCCAGTAATAGTTGAAGGAGCCAGAGTTGCAGGCAAAATTGGCCTTGGTATAGGTAAAGCTATGTATTATACGTCCAAGGGGGCTTTTAACTATATTGTTAAACCAGCCGCTAAAATGACTTACAATCATGTTGTTAAGCCAGTTGCTAAAGCGACCTACAATCGTGTTGCGGGCAGTGCATTGCAGTAAGGATTTTGATTTTTTAGGTTCTGTTAGCAAAATTTAATTTCGCTTGTTTATCAGTAGGGTAGTTGAGTAACCAAAGTTGGTGTATGCCTTGCAAATCAGTTGGTTGGTGATTTTTTCTGACGGAACCTGGATGTCGTGAAAAAGTTATTGCTGCATGGTTGCTGATTATAAGAGTCCCGCTTCAATCTGTCTGCGGGACTCTCGGTGTTTCCGATAAGATTCTTGCGATATTCGCTTTTGCAAGTTTTGTCAACTCCGACAGTCTTCTGTCTATCGTTTGATCGGTAGCTTTCATGTCTCACCAGAAGTTGAATTTCAGAAATGCACACAAATGTTAATGTTGACTTTCAATGCGAATAGCGCCAGATTATACAGGATACACCTTGTGGTTGTTTTTGGTACAGTGGAAGGAGTTTTGAATATTATGTGTTTTGCGTTTTTTAATATCACTGCTGTGATTTTAAGTTATAGATAATTAAGAGGATGCAATGTTAAATGATCAACTGATTGATTCTGATGACTCAAAAAAGATCGAATCTGCAGTAGCTTCTTTTCGTACATTACAATCAGGAATGCCGATAAAGAATGCCGTTGTTTATTTTTGGGAGAGCCATACTGAAGATCCAGATGGTAACAAAAAAATACAAGCGACAAATGATTTAATTCTTAAAAGGTTTGATTTGTCAACTTGCGAAAAATATGAGGTGCGCACTGGCTATTTAAGCCGCCATAATTATCTACAAAAGCCTATGAATGAGTCTACTACCGCGGAAATAGAAGAGGCTATAGCAAAAGGAGAAGAAGAAGAAAAAAAATGGGTAAACCGATGTTCTCCTGATTTATGCGGGTTTATACCCAAAAAATGGCAGGAATGCATCTCCGAGAAAGAAAACTTTTATTTCGAAGAGTGTAAGAATCTGGTAATGAAGCTATCAATAAGTAATGAAGTTTTTTCCGATGCCTTTCTAAAAAGCGTCAATGATTATGCGATTAAGCATGGTACGAACAAAACAAATGGCGAATTATATGTTCTTGAGGAAACTACTTGGGTACTGAGTCTAATGCTACTTCATCCGAACAAACCAATATATTTAATTCATATAGGAAACTATAATCCAGCCATCAAGGAATTGGTTCGATGTTTTCCAAGTCTTCAAAATGCAGTAAAACTGTTATCGCCTCGCTTTCGTAATCTAGAGTTTTCAAATACGGCGGATTTTTTAATAAATTATAGAGATAATGACTATTCTGGTTTCTCATATGCCACCGAAAATAATAAAGTAGTAAAAGCAATTACTACATTTAAAAAAGAGCAAGAACTTGATTATTCAACATTGAACTTTCTTAAACGGGAATATACAAACTTTGATATTATGCACTCTGTTATCGAAAAACTTCCTGGTCATGTGTATTGGTTGAGTCGCGATAACGTATACTTAGGATGTAACAAACTTCAAGCTAAAGATTTTGGGCTAAAATCACAGGAAGATGTTATAGGAAAAACGAACTATGATTTTCATAGTCTTGAAGATGCAAAAGAATTAGATAGAGTTAATAACCAAGTTATGGAGACAGGTGAAGAATATGAAGGAGAAGAGCCTTCATCTATTCAATGTGAATATAAAAAATATTTATCTCACAAAACTCCATTGTTTGATCTTCATGGTAAAATAATAGGGTTATTAGGAGTATCAATTGATATAACAGATCGCAAAAGAGCACAAAAGTTAGAATTGGAAAACACACGACAGCAAGCAAAAATAGAGGAGCAAGAAAAATTCAAGATCTTTGTCCAACAGATATCACATGATATACGTTCGCCGTTGGTTACTTTATCTATGCTTTTGAGCGCATGTAAAAATTTGCCGGAAAATGAATATGTGGCTTTGAGAAATGTCATAACAAGCATTGAAAGCATTTCCAATAATTTGCTAAACACCTACAAGAAAAATGGTGAGCTCTCGAATCATGGGATAGAGTATATTTTACTTCCTTTTAGTTTATCAGAAATTATTAACGAGAAAAAATGTCAATACCAATCAGCAAACATAAAATTTAATTTTTCTAATAATTCATCACATGCTCTGTTTATAAAAGGAGATTTTTTAAATTACGCTCGCATGATTTCTAATCTATTGAACAATGCCGCAGAATCTATTGAAGGTAGAGATGGATTAGTGGAAGTGAATTTTGTTGAGAAAGATCAACAGGTTGAAATTCACATAAAAGATAACGGAAAAGGCATGCCAAAGGAAATGGTGAACAAGATTCTAAATGATGTTTCCATCGGCACCACAAAAACAAGCGGACATGGTCTGGGAATGCAGCAAATTAAAGACACGTTACAAAAAATGAATGGCAAAATGTTGATTGCATCAACGGAGAATTTGGGGACAGAATTTACTCTCATATTTCAGAAATCAGAGTATCCAAAATGGTTTGCCGAGAAAATTGTATTACCTAAAGGAGGAACGGTTGTTGTGTTGGACGATGATCCATCGATTCACAGCGTTTGGGAGAATCACCTGGAAGACTATTTAAATGGTATCACCGTAAAATATTTTACCCAAGGTTTAGAAGCGATTCATTTTATAAATTCTTCGAAGGAAAAGAATAAGATTTTACTGTTAACTGACTATGAGCTGAGAAATCAAAAGGTAAATGGTATGGATGTAATAGAAAAAACCAACATGCAAAATAAGTCCATTCTGGTAACAAGCGTGTACATGTTCAAAATCGAAAATTTCTCCAAAAAATGCGATGTCATAAAAACATTAGCGAAAGCTCTTATACTTGATACTCCTGTTATAGTAGATGTAGAAAGAAAAACTGAAAATGTCTCAATTGTTATTATAGACAATGATAAAAGCATGGAAAGTACACTGCCCACTTTTTTCAAAGATAACGGATTGTCGGTTGATATGTACGCTAATCCAAGAGATTTTCTTGATAATTTGCCTCGATATTCCAAAGATACAATAATCGTAACTGATCATGATTTGGGATGTGATATTAACGGCTTTGATGTAGCCAAAAAAGCATATGAGCTAGGGTATGCCAAATTATATATGATGTCTGGAGATATGTTTGATAAAAGCGACGTGCCTTCTTATCTTACTCTCTTGTTTAAAAATATAGATAGCTTCGAAAAATTATTGCACATTGCTAATTCAGCTCGTCGCCGTCCCACATAACAAAGTGGGACGTAGTTGATAACGTATTGATCATTAACCATGTTCACATTTAATTTTTTGCGTCTTGTAGCATCTCAAACTCCACTGTCAAAAAGTGGCAAAACCTAATTGATGAACATGGTTATTCTTTCGATGATCTTCTTTGTAATCCGTGCCTACTTGTAATGGAAACCCTATAAAACTCTTGTTAAGTTCTGGAAATGAGCATGACAGCACTGAAGCAGAAGAGCTCACAAAATATCTTAAAGATATGCTCATGATAATGAAGAGCTGATTTTGCAGTTGTTTCTTGTACTGGCATGCAATTATTTCAAGCGCTCCTTCAGCCAAGTATTTCTTTTCATTGTTTTGTCGTTGTTCACGGAAATGAACATAGCTTTTTTGCTACCGACGATTACGACAAGTTTTTTGCCTCGCGTAATGCCCGTATATATGAGATTTCGCTGAAGCATCATATAGTGCGACATGACCAACGGTATTACAACCACAGGATATTCCGAGCCCTGTGATTTATGGATCGAAACCGCATAGGCCAAGACAAGTTCGTCTAATTCAGAATATTCGTAGCTGATGTCATTGCCATCGATATTCACAAAAATTTGCTGATTTTCAGCATCTATATCAGAAATGAATCCGATGTCTCCATTAAATACGTTTTTATCGTAATTATTTCTGATTTGCATTACCTTATCGCCGACACGGTAACGACGGCCTCCGCGAGTTATCTCGAAACCGTTGGGATTCAAAGATTCCTGTAGAGACTCATTCATTTTAGATGTCCCCACAATACCGCGATTCATGGGAGTCAGAACTTGAATATCACTAATCGGATCGTAGCCAAATTTTTTGGGAATTCTCGTCTTTACGAGACTGGTAATTTTTTCCAAAACTTTCTCTTGATCGTCCTCGCTATTAAAGAAAAAATCCGAACTCTCGCTGTTGTTAATTTCCGGATATTTTCCGTTCACTATTCTATGAGAATTCATGATAATTTCGGATTGCTGAGCCTGTCGGAAAATTTCATTCAACTCGATGACAGTAAATGCTTTTGAATGGATAATATCGCCGAGAACATTTCCCGCTCCCACCGACGGCAGCTGGTTGATATCTCCGACAAGAATCAACGTTGCATGTCTTGGAATGGCCTTGAGCAAATGATACATCAGAAGCGTGTCGATCATGGATGCTTCGTCTAAAATTATCAGATCGCAGTCCAATTGATTATTTTCATTGTGCTTGAATCCTCCATTCAGCGGGTCAAATTGCAGCAATCGATGAATCGTTTTCGCCTCTCTCCCAGAAGCTTCAGACATTCTCTTTGCCGCACGTCCAGTCGGAGCAGCCAGCAAGATTTTGTCTGTTATTTTCGATATAATTTCCAATATGGACTTTGTAATGGTCGTTTTTCCAGTTCCTGGACCTCCTGTAATTACAAGCAATTTGTTTGTAATAGCTGCCTTTATGGCCTCAATCTGCCTTTCAGCTAAAGATATAGACAATTTTTTCTGCGCCTGTTCCAAAGCTTCATCTATATGAATTTTTTTGGTGTTTTTTGACGAATCTCTGATTTCTTTCAGCATTTTCGCGATCTGTGCTTCAGCCAAATAATACCCAGCAAGGTATACACGCAAATCGTCCAGCACAATTTTTTTCTCAGCCAGAAGAGATTTCATCGCAATATCCAGAACAGGTTCGTCCACTTCTAGCATTTCTTTTGCTTTTGTGATTAATTCTTCGCGTGGATAATAGACATGTCCTTCATCAGTAAGCTTATGTAATATAAACATAATGCCAGCTTCTGCTCTCAATGGAGACTTTGTATCAAAGCCTAGTTTTTGAGCGATTTTATCTGCCGTCAAAAATCCTATTCCAAAAATATCATGCGCCAATCGATACGGATTTTCCTTCACAACTGCAATGGATTCATTACCGTATTTTTTGTAAATCTTACTGGCGTAGGCAGACGAAACACCGTGACTTTGAAGAAAAACCATGACCGAGCGAATTTCTTTTTGCTCAATCCAAGCCTTTCCGATCATTTCTATGCGCTGCTTTCCAATTCCTTCCACTTCGCGTAATTTTTCGATGGATCCTTCGATAACGTCCAGAGTTTTCTCACCGAATTTTGCAACAATACGCTTGGCCATGACCGGACCAACACCGCGAATTAATCCACCTCCCAGATATTTCTCAATACCAACAACCGATGCAGGAACAGAGCAGGCGCAAAAAACAACCTTGAATTGTTCCCCAAACTTTGGATGTTCAACCCAGTTACCGGACATACTGAGAACCTCTCCTGGAATTGGAGATGGAATATTGCCAACAATTGTTATTAAATCAACGTACCCATACACTTTTACTTTTGCAACAACGTAGTCGTTTTCTTCGTTTTCATATGTAACACGCTCAAGTTGGCCTTTGAGTTTTACTAAATTTGTCGACTCTGGTTTCATAATTCAAAATCATTATTGCCATTGAATAGTACATGAAACCAGAGCAAATTTCACTCTTTTTTCTTTTCTCGTAGCGTTAGTTCTGTAATTCCATAAACGCCAAGCAAGCCTTGAATAATTGCGTCGATCCAGTCGGGTGTGTGGTACATCACGACAGCAGCAATAATTGCGATAGTTCCTTTCGTTTTTTCGCTCAAAATTAAGTCTTTTAGCATGATTTTCCTCCTCAATTATAAGCTCTATTGAGCCATCCGGTGATAAATCTTTGTTGAGATGGACTGATGTTTGCAATCAATCGATAATATCCGGCGGCCTCGGATTTCAGGGCGGCCAGCAGGTCGGTACTGTCAGCGCTGTTGATGGCCGTGAGCGTGATTTTCCCGACAATGCCATCTTCGACCACTGAAATTCCAGTGGATCGCAGTGCTCTCTGGATTAGTTTGTTTGCTTGTGGAATTCCAACATTTACAGCTAGATCAAATACTTTCAGTGCGACATGTTCGTCGTTGATTGATTCGTATTTTCCTTTCAACCAGAAGTCTACGAAATAAATCTGCCGAGCTTGATCTTGCGTCAGTTTTTTTATGTCCAAATGTGGATAGCTGCGCTTGGAAATGCCGTACTTTGTCTCTCCTCCAGTGTCTGCCGAATTGTTTGAGTATCCGCCTTCATGATACATGAGATATTCAAAAGCCTTCAAAAATTTAGTGCTTGCAGCACCTGCGTTTATGCTTCGCTCTGGTTGCATTGTATGTCTCCTTGTAATTGCAAAAGTAAAACGGGCCCAGCGTCACGCTTGTTTGAACATGTTACTGAAGTTGTGAATCCGCTGGAACTCAGCGAGTGTTGCACATGCGTTATTATCCAATTGGTCGGAATTTTTTTCTTGAAACCAGAGATAATAATTGCCGATTCTGCAAATAGTTCCGGCATTCCACGAGTGCTAAAGCTGAACGTGAGATTTTCTTTCTCGATGCGTTTCAATTTGGCTTCGGCTGTTTTTTGAGCAGAAGCTTCGTCGTTTGCGACCTCTTTGATCTCGTAGACAGGCTCTCCGTCTCCGACTTTCACTTCTTGATATGTCGCGTTTTTCTTGTCGTACCATTTTGTGACGACGGATCCGTAACTTTCGCATTCGCGGAATTCACATTTGTAGTTGGAAACATCTCTTATATATATTGTACGTGATGGCAAAACGAGTCCTGAAACCGACAAAGTTCGCATATCCGGTGCAAACACCAAAAATCCGTTGGACGGTTTTGCGACAGCTCCGTATTGTCCAGCCAATCGTGTCAGTAAATTCAAGCTGCTTTCGCCAAATTGC
>BNWK01000050.1 GCA_025998775.1 Alphaproteobacteria bacterium
ATGGTTCAACACGGCATCTATTTTATTTTTTAATAACATTTTGAAGACAAAGAGTTGCGATTTAGCTCCTATATTTATGATTTTTGCATCGTTTAGATGCATTCCATCTGTTCTAACTGAAATGAAAAACCGCTCGTTTTCTCGTTTTTCAATCACTTGCGCTTGTTCGTCTGCATCTATTCTATCGCAGATAGCAAGTAAATCTCTTTTAATCCACGAAAACTGACTCTTATCTTCTAGAGATATTTTTTTTAGACATATTCGATTCCTTTCATTAGCTACCGAAACAACAAAAACACGTCAAACCATTCGACGCGTTGGCTTAAATTAATTTAAAAAATTAATAAAAGCTTAACGAAATAATAACGTATCTGATGGTGAGATGAATACATAAAACATAAAATTTTTAAAAAGCTTGCGAACGAAAAGCCTTTAAAACTCAAATATATATGTATGTGATGCTGTCGATTGTGATTGTCGAATATCGCCGAAAACAGCATAGGTACTTCCTGACGTTTGAAACATGCGGGTCAGCGAGCCGCGCTATTTCGCTAGCGTCAGAAATTTTTCGAAAATGGTGGTAGATGTGTAAGAAACCAGACAATTCAGAGCGGCAATATGCGTTGGACTTAGATATTGATGATATTTCCGAAGATGACACTGGAAATGAAGGAGAATTGGAGTGTCTTAAGGCAGAATATGTGAAAGCCAAGCTGGAAACCGAAAGAGAACGCTGTAAATTTCTTGAAATTCGCGTCCAAACGGCTTTGGGTAAGCTAATTCCAGCCGATGAAGTGAAAAGCGCAATGTTTGCGAAGGGACGAATCATTCGCGATGGCATTCTGAATATTCCTGATCGTATCGCGCCTCTGCTAATAAATAAGTCTGACGCATCGGAAATTCACGGCATTTTGATGCGCGAACTACGCGATGTCCTAACGGAATTAAGTAGGGATGAGCAGGATGGTTGATCTATCGTCATACAACGCAGGGTTGCGACCTGATTCTATTTTAAAAGTTTCGGATTGGGCAGATGAGCATCGTATTTTGTCGCAAACGGCATCTTCAGAGCCAGGAAAATTTCGCACAGATCGAACTCCATATTTAAAAGAAATAATGGACGCGCTTTCGCCATCGTCTCCAATTGAAAAGGTTGTTTTCATGAAAGGTGCACAGGTCGGTGGAACTGAGGCAGGCAATAATTGGATCGGATACATCATTGATCAGGCTCCTGGACCAATGCTCGTTGTTCAACCTACAGTTGAAATGGGAAAGCGCTGGAGCAAAGGCCGTCTTGCTCCATTACTTGAAGATTCTCCGTGTTTGCGCGACAAAGTAAAAGATCCACGTTCGCGCGATTCCGGAAACACAGTCCAAAGCAAGGAATTTGCTGGCGGCATTGTCGTGGTGACTGGAGCCAATTCTGCCGTCGGCTTACGCTCAATGCCGGTGCGCTATTTATTTTTGGACGAAGTTGATGCGTATCCGCCGGACGCTGATTCCGAAGGCGACCCGCTAACGTTGGCTATTCAGCGCACATCGACATTTGCTAGAAAAAAAATCTTCATCGTATCTACTCCAACAATTCAAGGGCTTAGCCGCATCGAAAGGGAATTTAAGGAAACGGATCAGCGGTATTATTTCGTGCCATGTCCGCATTGTGATTTTTTTCAGATCTTAAAATGGGAGAATATAAAATATGATTCAGATCCTCTTCAAGCTGTTTATGTTTGCGAACACTGCAAAAGAAATATTGAAAACCATCACAAAACTGAAATGCTCCGACGAGGAAGATGGCAAGCAACACGACGTGACGCTGCACACGAAAACTGCGACGAAGCAGGATCCAATAGAGGAGACAAAAAAACAAATGCCAAAGTAGTAGGCTTTCATTTGTCGAGTTTGTACTCGCCTGTCGGTTGGCTCAGCTGGGGAACGTGTGCACAAAATTACGAGCGCGCTAAAGACGACGACCAGCTACTCAAGGCTTGGACCAATACAACTCTTGGTTTGCCATGGGAAGAGAAAGGAGACGCGCCAGATTGGGGAGTTTTGTTCGATCGGCGTGAGCCATATTGCATTGGTTCGGTTCCAAATGGCGGTTATGTGCTCACAGCTGGAGTCGATGTGCAAAACGATCGTCTCGAAATTGAAATCGTCGCTTGGGGACCGCGCAAAGAAAGTTGGTCAGTGGATTACCGTATAATTTATGGTAGCCCATCGGATCAAAAAACTTGGGCTGGGCTGTCTCACATTCTACAAGAGGAATTTGAATCAGAAGATGGAACACATCGCAAAATAAATATGATGGCCATCGATGCTGGATTTTCAACGCAGGAAGTCTACGGATGGGTTCGAACTCAGTCGATTCATAATGTGATGGCCATAAAAGGAGTCGATAATTCTTTGGTTCCACTGAACTCGCCCACAAAAGTCGATGTGAATTTCCAAGGTAAAAAATTGAAGCATAGTATTCGGTTGTGGAAAATCGGAGTATCCATGATCAAGGGCGAAATTTACAACTCGCTGAAAAGTCGTAGAAATGAGGGCGCATGCCTGATGCATTTTCCAGAATATAACGCCGAATATTTCAAGCAACTCACTGCGGAACAACTTGTGACAAAAATTGTAAAAGGATATCCAAAGCGCGAATGGCAAAAAACACGCGACAGAAATGAAGCTCTCGACTGCCGTGTATACGCTCGCGCCGCCGCCATTGCGCTCGGCATTGATCGCTGGTCCGAAAGCAAATGGGAAAAGCTGGCCGGAGCAAAAATACAAAAAACAGCTGTAGAAACTCATATAAAAGAAAATCGCGTGGCACAAACTGCTCAAATTTCGGCTCAAAGACAAATGCAACTGCCGCGCTCAAGAATAGTTAGAAGTAGTTTGATGTAAAAAAGGAGTAAGAAATGAGCAAAGAATGTGGAATAAAAGTTGCAAAAGAATTGGCTGACAGGGCACGAAAGCTTTGCGATGCTATCAAAAGCGTCATTAATCCAAAATCTGGAGAATATAAATTTGAAACGTTGCGTGACGGTGCACTAAAAGAACTTGGCAATGTTTCGGTAGACGAATTGTGTTCCATATATGCGCAAATTATCACGTATATAAAATTTATGGAGTTTGTTAATGCAAGAAATAATGAAAAATGTCGGTGACGATTTTGCGGCGCTGTATGCGATTCATTCCTGCGGTCTTGAATCCGCAATAAAACAAATTGACGACGTTTTTTGTAAAAAGGAATTCGTTTCTGATATCGATGCTTTTCTTGAAAAAAAATCAGAATTTGATCATGTGTTTGATTTTTTTGAGATATTTCTAGCGCAATATGATGCTGAAAAGCGCAAGTCCAGCGGAGTTTGGTGCACTCCGAAGCCAATCGTCGATTTTATCATTCGAGCTGTCGATCAAATTTTGCAAAAAGAATTCGGAATGCCTGAAGGCTTAGGCGATGAAAATGTCCATGTGATAGATCCAGCAGCTGGTACTTGTACTTTTTTCGTCAGAATTCTGGAGTTGCTAAAAAATAAATTCATCGAAAGTGAAAGCGAAAACTGGAGCGCCTTTGTTGAAGATAATCTGAAAGATCGATTGCACGGAATCGAGCTAATGCCGACGCCTTTTATTCTTGGTTTTCTGCGATTGGATTTTGCATTGCGCAGAAGTGGCTGTGATTCAATTGGAAAAAAACGCTGGGATTTAAGATTAAAAAATTCATTGGAGGGAGAAATAGATGTCTTGTAATGTGCCCGTAATGGTTGTGCTGGGGAATCCTCCCTATAGCGTAAGCAGCTCAAATAAAAGCAAATGGATAACTGGATTATTGGAGACTTACAAAAAAGATTTGAATGAAAAAAATATACAGCCACTTTCGGACGACTACATAAAATTTATTCGATTTGGACAGCATCATGTCGAAAAAAGTGGTGATGGTGTATTGGCATATATTTCCAACAACAGTTTTTTGGATGGTGTAATCCATCGGCAAATGCGAAAATCACTACTGGAAACATTCGATGAAATTTACATCGTCGATCTACACGGAAATTCCCGAAAGAAAGAAGTGTGTCCAGATGGCTCAAAAGATGAGAATGTTTTTGATATCATGCAGGGCGTGTCCATTAATATTTTCATCAAAAAAAGCAAAAGCAAAAAGCTGCGCCCGATCATCGAATTGGCGAATGTGTATCACTGCGATTTGTACGGTAGACGGGAAGAAAAATACACGGAATTGCTCAATGGCGATTTGGTATCGATGGGATTCAAAAAAATCGACTATGAGTCTCCCTATTATTTTTTTATCCCCAAGGATTTTGTTGAAAAAGATGAATACAACAAAGGTTTTGGAATAAAAGATTTGTTTGCGCTTAATTCAAGTGGAATTAAGACTGCTAGAGATAATCTGACAATCCAAAATACAAAAGAAAAAATGCAAAAAATTATTAATGATTTTGCATCTTTAGAAGCAAAAGAGGCCAGGAAAAGATATGAGCTGGGAAAAGTGTGTGAAAACGAAACAATATTACAAGCGCAGCAAGATCTAAAGGATTCTGAACTAGATGAAAACTTAATCCAATCAATTTGCTATAGGCCATTCGATATGCGCTTCACCTATTATACTGGTAAATCTGAAGGATTCCATAGTCGTCCACGTCGAGAGGTTATGAGGCATATGCTGACCGGGGAAAATTATACGTTAGTGGCAACAAGACGAGTGACGACATTTAAGAATTATCAACATATTTTTATAAGCAAGAGTCTTGTCGAATCTGCATTTGTTTCAAACAAAGCTAGTGAATGGGGATATGTTTTTCCTCTCTATCTCTACTCGGATCATGACTCATCGAGAACACCAAATTTCCATCCGGAAGCCATCGACAAATTTGCAAATGGATTAAAATTGAAATTCGTTCCGGAAAAAACATATGAGGCGGACACGTTTGCGCCATTGGATGTGCTGGATTACATCTATGCAGTTTTGCATTCGCCAAAATATCGTGAAAAATATCAAGAATTTCTAAAGATAGATTTTTCGAAAGTTCCCTATCCAACCAATGCACAAAAGTTCTGGCGACTGGTTGATCTGGGAGGCAAACTGCGCCGAATTCATTTGCTGGAAAGCGATGACCTCCGAACTCTCAAGATAAATTATCCAGAGTCCGGCGATAACATCGTGGATAAAGTGAAATATGTGGATAGCAAAGTCTACATAAATGCCACACAATATTTCGGCGATGTTCCAGAAATCACTTGGAATTTCTACATCGGTGGCTATCAACCAGCACAAAAATGGCTGAAAGACCGAAAGGGACGATCACTAAACTCCGACGACATTAGGCACTACCAGAAAATCATCAATGCCCTTTATCTAACCGATAAAATCATGCGAGAAATAGATGAGACCGTGGAACTGTTTTGAATTTTACATCAAAAATGTTGCCTCAAAAAAGAACTACCATCTTTCCAGAAAAATGTGGTATGATTATAAGAATGATAGACCTATTGTGAATTGAATCTCTTGCTCCTGAAAATTTTCGCAATAGGTCTGGTAATGTAACTTTAGAAGAGTGACTTAAAAGAATAAAAAGGTGAGACATGAACGGTCTATTAAAACCGAGTTCGGATTTTGTTTTTGCTAATCTGTTTGGTGAAGAGAAGCACAAGCGTGTACTTGTGTGCTTGCTGAATTCTATTTTGAAAGGAAAGCCTACGATAAAAAGCATTACGCTGATGAATCCGCAGCACAAGAAGCAAAGAAAAAACGGTAGATCTGCAACTCTGGATATTAAAGCAGTTACTGACAACAAGACAATTGTCGATATTGAAATAGTGTGTTCCGGAAGCGTAGAAGAAGCCATTGCTTTTGCGCGAAACTGTGGTTTCCGTGACGGTTTAATTCCGTCTCCCCAGGCATCGGGGTAAAAGTGTGGTGCACATTTTGGGCAGTGGCAATGTTCAGGATGCAAGCATGTGCCAGAAGGGGGTAATGTCTAACTTGGTGGCAAATTCCCTCGAACAGAGTTGGATATGATTACGCGAGAAATCTACGTTTAAAGCGTCGTAACGTCTGGATGCCTGAAGCAAGTTGATACGGGCAAATGAGGCGCAGTAAGGAATCATCAGAATTTCGGATGATTCGATGCTCTTGAGTCTCCGGCGCAGAGTAGGAATCTAAGTCCAACGTGAAACGGAATCACGGAACGGAGTAACCATTGCATGTGCTCTCGAATTTGGGAATGAATTCTCAAGTGCGAGAAGGTAGCCGGCCGCAAGCCTTGCAGTGGAGGGATTGTCCAAGAAGCCAATGCCTGTGGTAATGCGCAGGATATGCAGACGTGGACACGGTGGTATAGAAGATAGAGCTGCAACTAACAGGAGAAGTTATGAGCCAACCACTAGTGGTGAGGTATAAATGGGACGAAATCGACTGGCGCAAGCTGGAGCGAAGCGTCTTTAAACTGCAAAAGCGGATCTATCAAGCCTCGAAGAGTGGCGACGGAAAGCGAGTACATCGCCTTCAGAAGTTGCTCTTGAAATCGAAAAGTGCGAAATTGCTCGCAGTCAGAAGAGTCACGCAACTCAACCAAGGCAAGAAAACTGCCGGAATTGATGGCGTGAAATCGCTCAGTCCGACTCAACGGCTGAAATTAGCTAATGACCTCAGATTGGACGAGAAAAGTAAACCCGTCAGGCGCATCTGGATTCCCAAACCATGGAAAACGGAGAAGCGTCCGCTGGGCATACCGATAATGGCCGATCGAGCAAAACAAGCACTTGCAAAGCTGGTACTTGAGCCTGAATGGGAGGCGAAGTTTGAGCCGAACAGTTATGGATTTAGACCAGCTAGATCATGTCAGGATGCGCAGCAAGCTATATTCACAGCAGTCCCCAAGAAGAATGTCTATGTTCTAGATGCAGACATAAAAGGATGCTTCGACAATATAGACCATGGAGCGCTATTGAAAAAGCTGAACACATACCCTAAGTTGCGACGAGTAATTAGAGGGTGGTTGAAGGCTGGCATCCTGGAAGGGGAAATATTCCAGAAATCCAGAGCGGGAACACCACAAGGCGGCGTCATTTCGCCATTACTTGCGAATATCGCTCTGCATGGCCTGGAATATGAGACAAAGCAAGCTCTAGGTGACGAACTCTTCAATTATTTGAAAAGTTCGCGAGGACAGGCTGGAAGGAAAAGATCGCAAATGAATCTATGCATAGTTCGTTATGCGGACGACTTTGTGATAATGCATGAAAGCCGAGAAATCATTGAAAAAGCAAAGGAATTTGTACAGCAATGGTTGAAGCAAATGGGGCTGCAGCTCAGTGAGACCAAAACAAGAATCACTCATACGCTAAAATCTACCGATGGAAGCGAAATCGGATTCAAATTTTTGGGTTTCTGGGTGAGACAATACCCTGTAAGATGTAGAAAAAGGGGGTACGTAACATTGATAAAACCGAGTCCGGAAGGGCAAAGACGACACATGGAAATTATTCGAAAAACGCTGAAACAGAAGCTTGCAGCAGAACAGGAAGAAGTAATAAATCAGCTAAATCCTGTAATTCAAGGATGGAGCAATTACTACCGACATTCGGTTGCAAGCGCAATTTTCAGCAAAATCGACGATTACATGTTCCACAGACTCTGGAATTGGGCGTGTCAGCGACATCCCACCAAAGGGGTTGAATGGGTCAAACGTAAATACTTCAGAAGATATGAGGGAAACTGCTGGCGGTTCAGAACTCATGATGGCAAGATGCTGAATCTACACAGCGAAACTCATATCCGAAGACACATCAAAATACAGGGAATTAGGACTCCTTTCGACGGCGACACGGAATACTGGACGAAACGTCTAGGTAAAAAGTTCGTCGGAAACAACATGATGAGGTGTGCATGACAGACACTATACCATCGAGGAGCCGGATGAGGCGAAAGTCTCACGTCCGGTTTTGTAGCCGAGCTGGGAGGGGCAACCTTCCCAGCTTAGGTAACCAGTGCCAACGTGACGGAAATCTTGTGAATCGCGCACTTTTTCACCAGTCTCGCCTGATGAAAGACGAGCTCGATGCTGGTGATTCATTCGATTCCCTGCCAGACATTATTTCCATTTGGCTAACAGATTACCATGAAACGCACCGGAAACATCACACGCACGAGGCGGTGTATATGTTCAAGGCGAATCCTTTGGACGGCATAGAAATCGCGAGCGAAAAGACGCGCATTTTTGTCATAGAGCTCCCGAAAATCGACAACAAAAAAGCATCGCTTAATGACCTGTTTTCCGTATGGATGTTTTTTATAAAGAATCCTGAGTTGATTCCAGAGGATTTTGTGAAAAAGATTCCGGAAGTGCATGAGGCACTCGAAGAACTGAAAGTACTGAGCGCAGACGAGGATTTCAGAGCCGAATATAACGCTCATATCAAAGCACAAAATAACATGATAAGCCGAGAAACAAACGCTGAAGCGAGAGGCAAGGCAGAAGGTATCGCCATCGGTGAAGAGAAAGGCAAGGCAGAAGGTATCGCCATTGGGGAAGAGAAAGGCAAAGCGGAAGGCAAGGCAGAAGGCAAGGCAGAGAAAGCAAAAGAGACAGCATTAAAGCTATTATCCAAAGGAATGAATGTCGAAGATATCGCTGAAGTAACAGGGCTTTCCAGCGACGAAATCAATTTATTAAAGCATTAATTACGTTTTTCTAATTTCTAAAAATGCTCAAAATATTCGGAAGAGCTCAAAATATAACTATGCTGTTCCGAAAACCTATTCCCGAACGGGAATATTTTTTAGAAAAAACCGAATAAATTACATAATCTTCCCGAACGGGAATAGGTTTCGTTCTCTACGCCTAACAAAAAAATGAAATAAATCTCAAAACTCGCGAACATTTTTCATCCAAATCTCAAATATACAAACATGAGAGGAATGAACCCAAATTCCCGTGGATTAACTACCACAAAGATTTAACTTAGAATAAATTTTTTTAATTTGCTTGCTAGGCTCGAGAGGGATCACGTCATCATCACCGAAAACCTCACAAAATTGGTTGTGTCCG
>BNWK01000051.1 GCA_025998775.1 Alphaproteobacteria bacterium
CATTATCGATGGCCAAGGCTTTTTCGAAAACCACATTCTCGGGATCGTCAACGGAAATGCTGACTGTCCCCCGCAACTTGCCGTTGACCTGCACCGGAAGGCTTATGCTAGACTTCACCAGGTATTTTTCATCGTAGGATGGCCAATTTTGATCCGACGCAATTCCCTCAAACCCAAACATGCTCCACGCTTCTTCGCAAATGTGCGGAACAATTGGCGACAGCAGCTTTATGAGATCGCGAATAATGACGGAAAATACGTTTTTGTTCGCCTCGATATCGTTCAGGCATGCATATATGGAATTTACGCAGTCTCTTATATGAGCGATGGCTCGGTTCATGCCGCGTCCCTCGATGGCATCAGTCACATTTTTTACGGTAAGATGGAAGGCTTTGTATGTCTCTGCGATATTATCCTGTAGACAATCAATATTTATAGCTGAGCATTCTTCCGCACACACACCACAGGATTGCGCAAACACGAACAATCTCCAGAGACGATTGACGAATCGCCAGCATCCTTCCAGCCCCTCATCGGACCAAGGGAAATCCTTTTCCGGTGGAGTATCGGAAACCACAAAGAGTCGCAGAGCGTCAGTTCCATAGCTCTTAATTATAGTGTCCGGATCTACAACGTTTTTCTTTGATTTGCTCATTTTTTCGACGCGACCAACAATGATTCTTTCGCCGGTGGACGCAACCTCAAGAGTTCCATCATGGTTTCGAACGACCTCGTTGGGAAACAGCCATTCGCCATTTTCCTTCTGATATGTGACGCTGCAAACCATACCCTGGGTAAACAAATTCCGAAACGGTTCTCTGACTTTTATGAATCCGCAATCCGCCAATGCCTTTGTAAAAAACCTAGCGTACAGAAGATGAAGTATAGCGTGTTCAATGCCACCTATGTATTGATCGACCGGCATCCATTGCTCAATATCCTTAGAGGACAGCAGATCCGAATTTTCATGATTATCTACGCAAAATCTAAGAAAATACCAGGAGGAATCAACAAACGTATCTAGTGTATCAGTTTCTCTTGTGGCGTCAGCACCGCATACCGGACATTTCACATGTTTCCAGGAGGCATGTTGATCCAGCGGATTGCCAGGTTTATCGAAACTTACGTCGTCGGGCAGTAGCACAGGAAGATCCTCGCTTTTCAGAGGAACTACGCCGCATTTCTCACAATGAACCATAGGAATCGGACATCCCCAGTAGCGTTGTCTTGAAATTCCCCAATCCCGAAGTTTATAGAACTTCTTCCGCTCTCCTACTCCGATTTCACATAATTTATCGATGGCGGTTTTGCGGGCGTCTTTTATGCTCATGCTATTTAGAAATTCGGAATTCACCAGTGTGCCATTTCCTAAATATGGAAGACTCTTGTCCGCCACATCTTCGTCTGGACGAACCACCTCGATAATCGGAAGATTGTATTTCACTGCAAATTCATAATCCCTATCGTCGTGGGCTGGAGTAGCAAAGATAGCGCCGGTTCCGTAGTTCATGAGCACGAAATTGGCGATAAATACCGGCAGACTCTTTTTTAAAAACGGATGCTCAACAAAGATGCCAGTTTCTATTCCAAGTTTTTCCTGCTTTTCTAGAAATTCCGTAGAGACCGATCCCTTTTTGTATTCATCAATGAACTCCTTGATTTTCTCGTTTGTTTTCGCCAATTCCAACGCAATCGGATGATCCGGCGATATTGCTAGAAATGTCGCACCGAAAATTGTCTCAGGCCGAGTCGTAAAAGTACGTACAGCACATGTACTAATGCTATCGCTACTAGTTGCATTGTATGCCGGCGCTATCTTCGATTTTGAAGATGTCTCAGCATGAGTAATGCCAGTGCTGCAATTATTAATTTTAAAATTTATAGCACATCCCTCAGATTTCCCGACCCAATTCTCCTGCATGATTCTGACTTTTTCCGGCCATTCATTCAGGTTATTTAGATCGGACAGAAGCTCTTCGGCATAGGCGGTAATTTTCACGAACCACTGGGACAGCATTCTTTTTTCCACAATTGCTCCGGAGCGCCATCCTCTGCCTTCCACCACCTGTTCGTTGGCCAACACACAATTATCCACCGGATCCCAATTTACTTCGGAATTTTTTCTGTATATGAGTCCTTTTTCGTACATCGCTAGGAATATTCTCTGCTGAAACGCATAGTATTGCTGATCGCAGGTGGCGAACTCTCGGCTCCAGTCATAAGAAAAACCAAGCGATTTTATCTGATTCCTCATGACATCAATGTTTTGATATGTCCAATCTTTCGGATGGCTTTTATTTTTTAGAGCTGCGTTTTCAGCTGGTAATCCAAACGCGTCCCATCCGACAGGATGCAGTACTGAATAACCACACGATCTCTTGAATCTGCTAATTATGTCACCGATGGTGTAATTCCGGACATGTCCTATGTGAACCTTTCCAGAAGGATACATAAACATTTCCAACACATAACACTTGGGTTTTTGAGGATCAAAAACAGATTTAAACGTATGATTTTTATACCAAAATTCCTGCCATTTAGGTTCAACAACAGAAAAATTATAGGGCGTTATTTCAGAAATATCCAACGACACAGCAAACTCCACTAAATACTGTTTCTATGATACATCATATACGCAATCAACGGAAGTATCACCATTTGGGAAATCTCATACCATTATTATGCCCGATAAAAATACATGAGGCCTGTGTGAACCATAAACAGAATGCGTTCGAAATTCCGAGATCCATTGAAAAAATATTTTTTGTAATTTAGAATTCATCGTTTTCAATTAAACATGGCAGGATTTTATGAGTAATAAAAATACGGATAAGGTTTCAGAGTTCGAGAAAATGAAAAAGGTTATCATGTCGTGCGTTGCAGGTAATGCGCTCGAGTGGTACGATTTCGCGATTTACGGTTGTTTCACAACAATAATAAGTAAGCTGTTTTTTCCGCCTGGAGATGAATTCGCGCAGCTTATCGCTACGCTTGGGGCATTTGCCGCTGGATTAATAGCAAGACCCATCGGAGCCATAATGTTTGGCTATATCGGTGATGTGGTCGGGCGAAAAAAAGCGATTGTCATTTCCATATATATGATGGCCATACCAACGGCATTAATGGGATTTCTGCCGACCTACGCACAAATTGGCGGATGGGCAGGAGCGTCGTTGATTCTGGCCAGGATAGTCCAAGGATTGGCTCTTGGAGGCGGATTTACCGGAACCATCGTGTTTCTGTATGAGCATTCCAGCGCAGATAAGAAAGCAACATATTCCTGCTGGGCACCTTTCAGTTTGGTGAGTGGCTTTGTGTTGGGAACATTTGTCGCAGCCTGCATAACGTTTTTATGCACTGAACAGCAGTTGGAAAGCTATGGCTGGAGAATCGCGTTTATCTTGAGCTTTATCGGAACTTTTGTGGCCGAATACGTAAAAAACAAGCTGGAAGATCCGAAAGAATTTCTTGAAACCCAGAAGAAAGAAGAAGCAGTACCGGCAGCCAAAAAGGAAGGACTTCTTGGCAATTTATTCAAAAATCACTGGAAAGGGCTGACGTTGATCACCATGACAGATGTTCTTACGGCCTGCGGATACTTCCTTCTATCGGTGTTTTTTATGCCGTATTTCGAGAAGTGTGTGGGATTTGGAAGACAGGACGCAATCGTAATCCAGAGCATAAATATGGTATTATTTGCGGCATTCATAGTATTTGGTGGATGGACGGCTGATAAAGTCGGAAGAAAACGCCAAATGCTGATATCAACCATTCTTACGGGAGTTCTCGCGTATCCGGCATTTATATTCTTAAGCTCCGGTGTGTTCATTAACGCTGTGCTGGGACAGATGTTGCTTATATTTTTGTTTTCCATGTATTGGTCTGTAATTCCAGCGGCCATATGCTCTATGCTGCCAACCAAAGTGCGTTTGATCGGTGTTTCCATCGCCCATAACTTTGCCATGGCTGCCTTCGGCGCGTATGCTCCGACCTTGGCTTTTTGGATGATAGAACATACTGGAAATAATACAGTCATTCCATGGGTATTGTTTGCTGTTTCCTCTGCTCTCACGACCATTGCGCTGTTCGCGTGGAAAGAAGGAAAAAATTACTAGGTCGTCAATTGGCACGGTGTCGTGGGTTAAAATCCAAATGCTGTGCCGTATCGTAGTGCAAAATAAAATCAATCTAATCTAGCTTGAACTTTGATTTAAAAGCATTTATCTTGAAGATTCAAGGATAGCTTTGGCAGACTCCGAAAAGTTTCCTTCTTTATCATGAAGTATAAGTCCACTGGTAATTCTAGTGGATTCCATACTGCCTTTTTTGCATTTTACGATTACTCGAATGGCGTCTTGGTCGTCTTTGGGAAAAATTGGAATGATCTCGGTGGCTCCGGCTTTTTTGGCCAAAGAAGATAAAATGTCACAGATGCGTGATGCGTGATGAATTATATAAAACATTCCTCCGTTTTTTAAATTTTTCAGGCAACAGGAGATCCAATCTGATAATTCCATAGTTTCGAAATTTGCTAGAAGCTTAAGATCCGAAACGCGAGCAGATCTTTTGTTAAAGAATGGAGGATTGGTAACCACGTGATCAAATAATTTGTTGTGCAGATTCTTGTGAAAGTTCTCTATGCCGACATTTATTATATCGATATCGAGCGAATTTTCTTCCGAATTACGTACGCATATGTCACATATATCAGGATCCACGTCAACTGCTGTAATTTGCGCCGATGGATTTTTCAACTTGAGAATAAGAGAAATCGCTCCAACGCCACAGCCGACATCCAAAATACTCTGACCGTCCTTTGCATTGACAAAACTGGATAAAACAACAGGATCAATCGCCACTCTGTATCCGTGCTTAGGCTGTAGCAGAGACAGCTTTCCCTTAAGAATATAATCCTTTGTTAATTCCATAATTATCCAAACAAACCAACAGGTCCAATTTTTCAATTGAAACAATAACTAGACCCAAACGAACCTCGAGCCAGCGTTTTTTCGCCTGTCATTATACATTCTATGAACAAATCAGAACATTAACAGAAATCCGTGTCGACATCCGTATCAATATCAGCTTCACTATCGGAAACAATCGATACATTATCGGACTCCAAAGAGTTAACATCTAGCGCAATATACGGACTGTAAGTGTCAGCCTCCATCAATTCTTCAAGGTTTTCATCTGCTTCTTCTTCGAAAGTAAAAGCTCTAAATTTATCAATCGCTTTTTCCTTTAACTTATCTATTGACACGGTTCTTTCGGCTATCTCCCGAAGAGCAACAACCGCTTTTTTCTCGTCTTTATCTTCTACGGTAATCGCGTCCCCAGCGAAAATCTGACGAGCCCGCTGCGCAGCGAGAATGACCAGATCAAACCTATTCTCAACGACTTTTTCACAATCTTCAACTGTTATACGAGCCATATTATATTCTCCACAAACCAGCCGCAGTATATCATGTGGAATCAATTTATGGAAGAAAGCTTCCACCTTCCGCATTCATATAAACATCCACAAAACATGAGAAAAAGGCAAATAAAGCAAGTGGTTAGCTGTACATCTGAGGCCTAGTTTGAAGTAGGATTTTTTTGATCTTGGCTGTTTCTTTTCGGAGAATTTTTCCTGTTTTTTTGGAGCAGTTCCTACGGAAACGCCCCAATAAGTCACAATTGTCAAAACCAAGATAAGATTTTCGATTCGTTTTTCATGCTTCAAATGTGTATCTGTGATTAAAAATCCGCGACTCTTAAAATCCGAGAACATGCACTCGATACCCCAGCGCATTCCATATTTGCTCTCATACTAAAATTTTTCATGATAATACTGTTTGTCGTTCATCTTCTATATATTGGAGAGTCTGACTGCAGGAATTTACAATTCGCTCAAATGGTTCGTATTCTGCTATCCTATCGCAGTGTGGACAAATTGAAATCCATTGGGCATTTTCATTTCCGCAATGCCTACATTTCCAAACGAACTCTACGTTTTCCGTTTCTAACGTGCCAGATAGTATATCTAGGGCAGACTGGGGTTTTGGATCAAGAGATGATGCGGATTTTACCAGCTTATCGGCTATAAAATTATAGTGCTTTCTTTCATATGCCAGCAAAAGATTATCAAATGCTATTTTATGCAGTCCCTCATGCATTGCCGCTTCACCGAGCCCATAGTAGGCGATCCACGATGATGGAGAAATGTCTATGGCTTTTTCTGCAAATCTTATTTTATCGAGATTGGAGGCATCCTGTTCACAGGAAAGATATCTGCAGAACAACTCCATTGTCGGATTTTTTCCGTATGTTCTCAGCAGTGTTTTTCGCGCCTCTTTGTATCTTTTTTCTTTTATCAGAAAATCCGCATAACGAACGGAATTATCCATTAGCTCCGGCGCTAAATCATAGGCGTCATGGACAAGGCTTATATCGTTTGTATGCATCCCCTCTTCGGAATATACCAGCGCTTCGACCAATTCAGCTTTTTTCGTATCTCTGATCGTCGAAATGTGCTTTCTGGCTTCATTGTAATTTCGACATCTTAGGGCAATGGAAATCGCTTGAAATGCCAGATCAACCGAATTTGGATAAACCTTCAGGATTTCATTTATGGCGTTCAAAGCATCTGCCGCTGATTTTCCATGCGACGCCATTTGGCATAAACTATAGGCTCCCAATGCTGTATTCTTCTCCCGCTCGCAGAGACCGTAAAAAATCGATTTCGCTCGATGATGATCGTTGTTGGCCAAACATATCTGTCCTTCGATCCATCCAACAATCGGTATATCTCCCAGATGTTTTTTGGCTTTTCTAATGTTAAATTTAGCTGAGTCAGTGTCTTTTAGAAGAATTCCCGAAAACGCCAGTTGTAGACTACTGAGTCCTTTATCGTAATTCGCATGTCCACGAAATAAATCACGTATTTTTCTTACTATGGAACAGAAAATACAAGACACAATTACAAGAGCTTCGCACGCCAATACTGCTATTACAACATGAAAGCTAATGCTTTCTCCGCGGAAGTCAATGGCTACATTTCCACCAAAATACAATGCAGCAACCAAAGGCAACAGAAATAACAAAGCTTTAAGCAACAACAAAAAATTTCTCATGGCGTCTCCTACACATCACATTATCATATGTATACTCATTTGAATTGAGATTATGGATTTTATTCAGAGGGATACCTACGTCGCTATGCTCCTCTAGATGACGAAAAACACTGAAACTCTCGTCATTCAGAGGCCCGAAAGGCCGTAGGAATCCAGGAAAAAGAAAATCCAACTTCTCACCTTGAATGTGTATACTTGCAGCACACGCGTTTTACAACTATCGGATCCAACTTTATGTTGGCCTAAAAAGGCTCTAACATAGTCAGTTACATGAGATCTATTTGCAACAGATCTCTTTCAAAACTTTTAGCAACAAATTTCAGGTGAGTAAAGCCTTTATGCAGCGGTCTCTATAAATCATAATGTACCAGCTCTGCATAATGCGTCAGAACACCTTTCAATCACCGACATACCTATCAACTGGTAGCGAAATAGTAAATAGATCCAACGTCACGTTGGCCTTTTAATAGAAGTTAAGAATCCGTATAATCAACACATATGTTTGGAGCATTTTCATGAAAACCACATTATTAGACCTGTTGCGTAACCGTCCTCTATCCGGTATTTTCGTCATCGGTGCTTGCAGCACGCGCGTTCCATCATTATCGGATCCAACGTCACGTTGGCCTAAAAAATCCTCGGATATACTCGGTTTCGCGACAGGCCTATTCAACATGGTCGCATTTTCGTCACTGCTGTTTATCACAGCTTGCGATCCTGTCACATGGATTGTTGGAGGTAGCGCTATTGCCGGAACAACCGCCGTACGCAATCAAGGAGGGCTTTCTGGATCGCTATCAGATAGCGAAATTCAGACCAAAATAAATTACAAGTTATTCAATAAAAATAAAGATATTTTAGATAGAGTGGAGCTGTCCGTTAAACATGGCATGGTCGTTGTAATAGGATACATGAAAAACGAAGGACAGCGGAAAGAAGCAATGAGGCTAATAAGAAGCATAAAAGGAATCGGAGAAGTTTTCGACGAAACCAAAGTACAAACTGCACCAACGGGAAAGGATTTGGCTATTGACTCCAGCATAACTTCCAGAATCAAATCGTCGTTGACATTTGATAGCAATGTGCAGTCCCTAAACTACGACATCACAACGGTAAAAGGCGTTGTCTATGTGTGCGGAACAGCTCAGAGTATCTTCGAGAGAGATGTCGTATTGAATCATGCCAGAGCAACCTCCGGAGTCGTGAAGGTCGTAGCGTATGTAAAGATAAACCAAAAGAACAAGGCGAAATATCGTGCACGCTAGCATAAAAACGGTTTCATTTTTAGGGATATCAACAATAGGAATAGATGTTCAGATACAGGTGCTGAACGGACTTCCGGCGTTCACGATTGTTGGTCTTCCGGATAAGACTGTTGCCGAGTCCCGCGAGAGGATTCGCGCCTGTCTGTATTCCATGGGTATTTCGCTGCCATCCAAGAGGATTACTGTCAATCTGGCTCCGGCAGACGTCCAGAAGGAGGGAAGTCACTATGACTTGCCAATCGCGCTTGCTCTGTTGGCAGCGATGGACATAATATCCCAGGACGACATATATAATGTGGTTGCTCTTGGTGAATTGTCACTTAACGGTAATATCTCCAGGGTTCTTGGAATATTGCCGGCAGCAATTTGGGCGAAATCAAATGATAAAATTATTGTGTGTCCAGAAGAATGTGCGCAGGAAGCCGCCTGGTCCGGAGAAAACTCTATATTGGCTCCAAAGAGCCTATTGTCCATGATAAATCATTTCAAGGGGGAGCAAATTCTTCCGAAAATTACGCTGAATGATATGGATAAAACTCACGGAGCACAGAGCTACGGATGCATGAGCGACATAAAAGGACAGATGGTCGCCAAACGTGCCATGGAAATCGCCGCTGCTGGAGGACACAATATGCTGATGCTCGGAC
>BNWK01000052.1 GCA_025998775.1 Alphaproteobacteria bacterium
AAATGCGTGTCGAGCTCCAAAAGGCCGTTCACAAATATAATTATTATCGACCACATCGATGGTTGAAAGGCAAGACACCTATGGAGTATATTAACTCAACCTATGGTGGAGATCGGCCGTCTCATATCTCTTAATCCCGCACAATCAATGCCTGATTCATCAACAAAAACTAAACGACTCTTGCTAGTAATTCTTACAAATTCTACGAATCTTTTCCGTTTTTCTTCATCTCGTTCCGAATATAGGTGGAGTTTTTTTTAAACGTGACACCAAGTCGCTTCAGCGCATCGAATACTGATGAAGTTCCGCACTTGAAATGTTCTGCTATTTCACGTAAGTATTTGTCTGGATTAGCTTTTACGTATTCTAAAAGCTCCTGATTCAGCAATTTATGGGGACTCCTCGGGACAAACCTCGCCTTTAAACTGCCTGTTTCTTGCTTCAATTTTATCCAACGGCACACGCTTCTTGTACAAACTCCAAATATAGAACACGCTTCCTTCCGGCTGTGACCGCTTTCTATATAACCAATTACTCTCGATCTCAAATCTTCGCTATATGCATTCATTTTTACAACTCCTAATACTATCGAAAGTATATCATATCATAAAGACCATTCATAGCGAATCGTATAATGGCGTTCTCTACTCTCGAGCGAAAACTAGGAAAAACTCCTGAAAAGAGAGGGCATTTCGATCGTCTTTTAAGCCAAAGCAAAAGATTGCTGGAACAAAAAAGGACAGCAAGAATAAGCTTTACAGTTTGCATTCTCCGGAAACCTATTGTATTTCAAAGGGAAAGCGCCGGACTCCATATGAATACGGTCAAAAAGTTTCATTCGTGGTCAGCCACAAACAGTGGGGTGCACTCGCCGCCCAAACATGGATGGAACATGTCCACGATAGCAAAACGCTTCAACTCGTAATAGAAAAAGCAGAAAAAATATCGAAACAAAAAATCCGGAAAGGCTTCGTGGACAATGGGTACATGGGCATCCAATCCAAAACGACAATATACAAATCTTTATTTCGGGGCAAAAGAAAAACATGACCAAAGCTCTCAAAAAAGAGCTAAAAAGGCGATCCGCAATCGAGCCACACATCGGGCATATGAAATCCGACGGAAAATTACGCAGGAATTTCTTGAAACATGAAATCGGATGCAAATTAAATGCAATACTTTGCGTCATTGGACACAACCTCAGGTTTATGGCGGTGGTTATCGTGCGTTCTACTGCCAGATTTAAAGAAAATTTATGCAATCATCTGCGTCGCCAAACACAACCTCAAGTTCACAATGATGGTTTTCAAGCGCACCTCTTCCTTGCTTAAATTTATGTGTACCTCCTAATTTTTGCACAACCGCAAACACAACCCTTAGTTGAAACACGCGCCAAACGCTTGTGTTTTTTGAAAAATCAACAAACATAACTCTCTTTTCCACCTATTGCTGTGTCACTGAAACGTTGGCCGTGGTCGAATATTTTCTTTTTTTACTGCAAGTCCTAAGAATAGCCGCCTGATAAAAACTTCCTTCGCCTTTCTTCAGTGGGGGCTAGATATACATCGTGAATCTTATGCCACAAAAAGAAAAAACGCCCATGTTATTTTTTAACTAATTCTTACGTCGCTATGCTACTCTGGAGGACCAGCCCGAATGAGAATTAAATGCCCCCGAAGGCCTAAAGATGACAATATTTTGTTTCTTTTAAGATTAATATATGTTATTATCAGAGACGTGAAAGATAGGATAGAAAATGGGCAACAAGCTAGGCAGAAATGAATTGTGCTACTGTGGTAGCGGGAAAAAATATAAGAAATGCTGTAAGGATACCGAAGTTTTCTCTACCCTTAGTGCTATTGCAGCAACTGATACAAAATGGTATCAATTACGCTGTACTGAGGGGAGCGTTATTGATGATCACTTGCTTCCTTATGTTAAGCGGCAGTTATCCAGCGATGTCATCAAATCAGCATACGAGGTATTTTTGCAAAATGAGAAATTGCCTAAGGGTGCTGATGGCGATGAAATGTTTGAACGACTCTTTCTTCCATGGTGCCTGTTCAATTGGATCCCGAACGCTGATTTTGGAATAGAGGATTTTGACGGACAGGCAACGCTGGCTGAAAATTATCTCAAATCTCACAGAAATAAGTTGACTTCCAAAGAGCGTCTCTTTATTGAGGCAATGGTCCATACATACTATAGCTTCTACTGTGTATTAGATATGGAACTCGACAAGAGTCTCACTGTGAAAGACGTTCTTCTTAAAACGACGCATATTCTCAAAGAACGGCAAGGTACCCGCCAATTAGAGAAAGGTGATGTTGTCTATGGCCGTATTTTAACTATGGACGGGCAGTCCATATTTGTAGGAATGGCTCCTTTTCGTTTTAAACCAGAGTATGTTCATAAGCTTATTGATTTACGGAAATTATTGGTTAAAGAAAACGGTGGAGAAGCCCTAACTGGGAAGACACTACGAGGTGATTCCGATTTTATATTAAGTTGTTTTTTTGCGTTCCTTATCAGTATGTTCAACACAAAGCTTCCGACGGTGATGAATACCGACGAAGAACTTGTAGTACTTACAAAATCTTACTTTAAGTTAATGACGGATCCGGAAGATGCTTTGAGTTGCTTGTTGCCTCTCACATTAGGAGCAGATCTGAATTATCTTTTAGAAGTAGCCGAACGAGATGAATTCGGAAAAGTGACAAAAGTTGAATTTTCTTGGATGAAAGAAGGTAATAAAAAGCATAAAACGTGGACCAATACCATTCTTGGACATGTCTTTATTGAAGAAGATCAACTCACGTTGGACACAAACTCTGTTGAGCGAGCAGCATTGGGCCGGAAATTGTTGGAAGAATATCTAGGTGATAAAATTTCCTTTCTGTCGGCCTCAGCAAACACTCCTGAACAAATGATGAAATCGTCGAAAAAATCAAATCATAGAAAAGACGATGGGGCCATTGAGGCATATGAACCGCCGCCAGAAGTCAAAGAAGCAATAAAAGGAATGGCAGAAGCTCACTGGAAGAGTTGGTTCGATGAACCAATTCCTCTTTTGCAAGACAAGACTCCTCGCCAAGCTGTAAAAACCAAGGAAGGTCGAGAGAGACTGGAAGCTTTGTTAATGGATTATGAGCGATGCGATAAAAATAAGGATGAAGACGATCCATTTAAAGTTAATATTGAGTATTTAAGAAACGAATTGCATCTTGAAATGGACGATCAATAAAACTAAATCTCATTGTTAAATTGTGCAATGTACAATAATAATTATTTGTCAACACAATTTAGAAATGTCCGGTTTTGGGCGGCTGAACAAGCCTCACCCAAGCGGTACATTTCTCGCAATTTAGGAATAATCCAAAAATCTCAATGGCTCATGTCCAAGTTCAGAAAGATATGAGACGGAACTTGGCTAGATATTGCCAAAACAATAAAATTTCGCATTGTTGACAACCTTCAGACGTTCCAAAAATCCAACCTTTCACCTTGATTGGGTATATTTGGCATAAAACGTAGAACCATTAACAAAAGCATAAGTTTATGGTTGCAATCCCATGACGTTCATTTAGAATCTCATTGCTATTGTTGGAGAATTATATGAACGAAGAAAAACGCAATATTATTTTGTTTTTCGCTATTTCGATTTTAATAACCGTTGGATATCCGTATTTTTTTGATACCAAGACACCGGAGCCTCCGGTTGTTTCCGAAGTAATTAACACGCCGCCAGCTGTCGTTGCTGCCAATTTACCAGAAGTGCAGATAGCAGATGGAGGCGTAGCTGTCATCGCTCCAGAGGAGCCGATCCATGAGATAGTAATTGATACCAAGAGTATCTCAGGTACGATATCCTCCTGCGGATTGAAAATAGATAACATCCTCCTCAAGAACTACGACGATAGCCTGGACAAAGGAAAATCCAAAAAAATCTCGATCTTTGGAGACAAGAAAAGCGTTTACTACTCCATCACCGGCTGGAGTTCGGACGACAAGTCTCTACTTCTGCCAAGCGAAAACACACGCTGGAATGCTGATTCGCTCAAGCTGTCCGAAAGCTCTCCGGTAGTGCTGACCTGGGACAACGGCAATGGATTGTCTTTTGAAAAGCATATTTCCATCGACGATAATTTCGTCATAACCGTGGTTGATAAGGTAAGAAATTACGGAAATCGCACGATTACGCTCCAATCTCAAACGAAAGTACATCGGGAATTCGAGAACGACTGTTCCAATAGCACCTGGACGTTCTACGAAGGTCCCCTGGGATATTTTAGCAAAGGCCTCGAGGAAATCAGCTATAGCGACATCGAAAAAGACGGCGAGAAAAAATACGACACCAATGGCGGCTGGTTTGGAATTACAGATAAGTATTGGTTGGTGGCTTTTATCCCAGCACAAAACAGCAATTGCAAAGTCTCCTATAAATATTCATCAATGGGAAACAAAAAGATATACGAAGTAGAAAGCAACGGCGATTCCATACAAGTTGCGCCGTTCTTCGATATATCCAGTACAAATAATTTATTTGTTGGAGCGAAAGAGGTAAAAACCCTCGATATGTATGAGGAAAAATTAGGGATAAAGCATTTTGATCGCGCGTTGGATTTCGGTTGTTTGTACATAATGACCAGGCCGTTGCTCTATGCGTTGGCCTTTGCAAAAGATACTCTGGGAAATATGGGACTTGCAATCATATTGATTACGCTGCTCATAAAGTTGCTTCTGCTGCCGCTGGCCAATAAATCCTACAGATCTATGAATCGCATGAAGGAAATTCAGCCGAAAATCCAGGCTATCCAGACAAAATACGCAGATGACAAGGTGAAACTTGGTCAGGCTGTATCAGAACTCTATAAGAAGGAGAACATTAACCCGGTTGGAGGCTGTCTGCCGTCCCTGGTGCAATCTCCGGTACTGTTCGCCCTCTACAAGGTGCTGTACATATCCATTGAAATGCGTCAGGCCCCGTTTATCGGCTGGATTCACGATCTATCGGTGCCGGATCCGCTCAGCATATTCAATCTATTCGGACTGATTCCAATTAATCTACCATCGTTTCTCCAGATTGGTATATGGCCGCTTCTCATGGGGCTTTCCATGCTGCTGCAGCAGAAAATGGGACCAAAACCGGCGGATCCAGCGCAGGCGAGCATGATGATGGTGTTGCCGATCATGTTCACTTTTATGTTCGCGCAGTTCCCAGCTGGATTGGTCGTCTACTGGACATTCAGCAATATTCTATCTATTCTGCAGCAGTACTACATAGGCAAGAGCTGCGATAACTCAAAAAAAGAGAAACAAAAAAATGGTAACAATTAAAGGTCTATTCAGTTCAGAATGTAAATTCATTGCCGGCGCCTCCTCCATTGAGCAAATCCCCCACAATATCTTTATGCCGGAAGTTTCCTTTGTGGGAAGATCAAACGTTGGAAAATCATCGCTAATCAACGCCATTGTTGGGCAGCGGGATTGCGCACGCGTATCGAAAACTCCCGGCAGAACGCAACAGATCAACTTCTTCACCATTCAGGAGAAAATCTCCATTGCCGATCTACCCGGATACGGATTCGCGGCTGTATCCAAGAAAACGCGAAAATCATGGGACTATCTGATACTGGATTATCTCAGAGGACGCCAGAATTTGCGCCGCATCTTTCTGCTCATAGATTCAAGACACGGCATAAAGGCCAGCGACGATCAAATCATGGATATCCTCGACGATTCCGCCGTTGTTTACCAATTGGTACTAACGAAAATCGATAAGATTCCCCAAAGTTCCGACATCGTCAAACGCGTCGAAGAAGGCATATCAAAGCGAGTCGCAGCCTTCCCATACGTAATTCCCACCAGTGCCGAGAAAAAAATCGGCATCGAAAGCGTTCAAATGGAAATACTGTCACTCGTCAATCAGTAACCAACGTGACGTTGGATCCATTGTGGTTGTATCCCTGTATTTTTCGTTATTTCACCATTTCCTGCCCAACGGTCTTAGTGTCTATGGCATCCTCGAGGTCTTCCCCGTCGAGTGCGTATCCGCCAATTTTTCCGAAGCCTCTCAATCTCACCAACCAAAATGGCAGCGATTGTCCATGAGCAGTCAAAGTGCGTTTGTCGTCGGCGATATTCGCAGCTGCGTATCGACGTCCACCGGCAATAACGCTCAATTTTTTAGTGGCTTCGTTCACAACAACCTTTGTCACAGGTAATTTCTTACCGTTTACGATGCACTCTAACTTGCCAGCATCACAAAACAGACTGGCTGTAAGTTTTTGCTTTTTCGTCTCAGGCGGTACAGCTGGCTTTGTTTTAGAACGAACCATTTTGCCTTCTTCAACGTCTCTAACTTTGGCCACAATTTCGCCAGTGTCAACAAGTGCGCAGTTATTGCTGTCGCTATTGATTCTTAGATTTGTATATTTCCCATCGAATTCGTTAAATCCTCCAAAATATATCGTACCTCTTCGGTCTAGCTCTCCGCTCGCGTATACTTTTCCGTCTTCAGCTTTGACGTGTACCTTGCCAATTTTTCTATCCACAAAGACTTCATCAACTCCCAAGGTGGTTTTTCCTACGGTGCACTTCAGTTGTCCATTCTCATAAAAAAGATTGTCTGTCGGCGTTATTTCAGCAGTCGTTTTCGCACCAGCACCAGCATTTGGCAAGGAAGTAAAAAAAACCAGCTTTTGATTCTGCTGCACAAAGCGATAATACACAAGCTGCCACCAACAATAACTTATTTTTATAATATTTCATTTTCTTCCCTCACGTTTAAAAAACACTATATTATAATACGGCAAAAAGGTTAATTTTTAGTTAAAGATAAAATTTTTTGAGTGAAGTTGGTATGATTAATTTGTTTAATCATTTGCGTCGAGAAGATGTTGCAACATTTTCTCGGGATTTTGAATGGGCCAAAGAATTCTGATCTAACTACACTAAAAATCCTACCATGCCTCTAATCACACCTTGGCAATAGGTCTAATATGTAGCCAAAAAAAAGCTCATCTTATTTCTGCGCCGATCCTAAGCGGATCCAACGTCATTGTAGCACTTTTGCGCTGATGGAAGATTGGAGAAATTCGTCGATTTCGCCATCTAGTATAGCTGACACATTGCCTTTTTCGAATCCGGTTCGCAGATCTTTTACCATCTGATATGGCTGCATGACATAGGAGCGGATTTGATGCCCCCATCCGATATCGTTTTTATCAATGGCGTTTAGTTTCTCTTCTTTTTTTCTAAGCTCTAGTTCGTACAGTCGAGATCTCAGCATTTCGAAGGCCGTGGCGCGATTGCGATGCTGAGAACGATCGATCTGGCACTGAACGACTATTCCAGTCGGGATATGAGTAATGCGAATGGCGCTGTCGGTTTTATTGACGTGCTGTCCACCGGCCCCAGACGCGCGATAGGTATCGATGCGCAGATCGCTATCGATTATTTCTATGTTTATCGAATCATCAATTACCGGATACACGCCAATAGATGCAAAGCTTGTATGTCTACGGGCATTGGAATCAAACGGCGATATTCTGACAAGTCGATGAACACCAGACTCACTTTTCAGCCATCCGTAGGCTTTTTTCCCATCGATTTTCATGGTGGTGGATTTTATGCCAGCTTCTTCTCCAGGACTTTCTTCGATTATTTCGACGGAGTACTTGTGATCTTCTGCCCATCTGTAGTACATGCGCAGCAACATCTGAGCCCAATCCTGCGCCTCAGTCCCCCCTGCTCCAGCATGCACTTCCAGATAGCAGCTATTCTGATCAGCATCACCAGAAAAAAAGCATTCCAATTGGTAGATCTTCATGAACTCGTGAAGCTTGCGGATGTCGGTTTCCATTTCTGCTACAGTGGACTCGTCGTTTTCGTCTTCCGCCATTTGCAGCATGATTTTTAAATCGGAGATATCAGTTGCTGCTTTCTTGAATTTATTTAAGTCGTTCTCCACATTGGATTTTTGCTGCATTACAGATTTGGCTTTTTCCGAATCAAGCCACAGATCTTCGGATTCACTAAGTTTGGATAGCTCGTTTAGTTTATTCTCCAGCGTATCCGGGTCAAAGAAACCTCCGAAGCAAATCCAACGTATTATCCATTGATTCGAATATTTTTCTTGTTTCTTCTTTCATTTTACACCGACCTTTTCTTTCTGTTTATTGGGCTTCACGAATATTATGCCAATTGCCGCAATAAATGCAATGGCACCATTAACCGTGAGAGCTACATCTGCACTATGCCTGGTCCACAATTCTCCCATAAGCACGTTTGAAACGCATGTTCCAGCGCTGTAAACGAGATTGAAGATCCCAATGGAAGTACCCTTTATTTGTGGAGGAGAATAATCTGTCACCATAGCGTAGAAAGTCCCCTGAGTTGCTCCCCAGTGTATTCCGTAGATGGCCGCCCCAACGAACACGTGCCATATTTCAGTTGCAAGAGCCATAATTATGCAGGAGGCCATCATCATGCAGAAGCCAAAGGCCAGGAATATTTTTCTTTCGTGCCTATCCGACCATGATCCCACGATTTTCGATGTATCGATTTTTCTATTTTCCCGAATGGCTGCCATATATGGAGAAAGCGGATCTCTGAGTACATATGCTTCCGGATGAATTTTGGTATCCGTTAGATTTCTAACATAGGAAGAATCAGAGTTTACACTAGCTCCGGACTCATCGATAACGCACCCTGTCTGTATTGGCTTCCAATAGCTGCAGGCTGTATGTAGACATATCCAGGCGGAAACAGTTGTTTTACCAACATCTGTGTCTGTTCCAACTATCCAAAATTGCATTTCTATTTCTCATAGAGACTGCTGCATAATGAGCTGTTTTTTGCAAGACACTTGTGTCGCAGAGCTAGGAAGAACGCAGACACTAGTGTCGTTGCGCAAGACGGCAG
>BNWK01000053.1 GCA_025998775.1 Alphaproteobacteria bacterium
TGATGATGAGGAGGAGGAGGAGGAGGAAGAGGAGGAGGAGGAGGGAGAAGCAGAGGAAGAGGAGATAAAAGAAGGAGGTGAAAGAGATGAAGAGGAGGAGGATACAGAGGGGGAAGAAGAAGAGGGAGAGAGATGATACCCACTGGGAAGATTTTTTTTCCAGAAGGCTTTCTTCCCTGAAGAAGACAGAGAAGAAGACGCGGAGGAGGGAGAAGCAGAGGTGGAGGAAGAAGAAGAGGAAGAGACAGACACAATAGAGGAAGAGGAAGAGCTTGGCAAAATGACAGAGGATAATGATGGCGACAAAGGAAAGGAGGACAGAAAATCCGCTGCTTCACGAGGACAGGGAATTGCCAGACGCACAACAAGATGAACACAGCTTTACTAAGCTTGTGTGGAGCCCCTTTCGTGTGACCCAAGAGGTGTTCAGGGCGGTATATGTATCCAGGATATGTACCAAATGCACCATTACCACAAACGTGACAAATAGAGCAGAAGAGGCACCACACTCCAAAGGGATCAACCACATAGAAGGGCACGTCGATGTCGTCGTCTAAAACACCTGCTTGCTGCACAAGTTTGCGCATGTAGACGTACCAGGGGAAAGGGAGAATGGGGAAACCGGTGTGTGTGGGGGGATAATGCCAATTGTGTATATTTAAGACTGCATCATGAAGAACTTGGTTGTGTGAGTTATAACTGTCCATCAATGCATGCGCTGGCATATTGAGATATTCATGACGTGAATTATTACCAGAAGAAGTTTGTTTCACTGACGTATTGTCTTCAGAATCTGCATCACTCATGCTTTCTTCGTTGTTGTTATTTTTTTTCAAGTTTTCTTTTTCCATATTAACCTTTCAAAAAATGGAATTCATAATGCATACATTGAAATAAAACCTTTTAGTTTATGAGCTGTAGTTCAGCAAATGATAAAAATTGAATCTTTCCTTTTTTCTTTAACCAATGAATAAACTTAAAATGATTTGTAAATATAACTTGGCAAAAATAATAATTAAAACCTTTGATGATTTGGAATAGAAAAAGTGCTGTAATCAACTATTAACAAAAAAAAAGGAATAAAAAGGAAGAACAATATGAATATAAACCTGTTTTGCAGAGGAAGACAATAGCATTCAATTTCCATTTCATGTGTTGATAACATCAGTGTGAAAAATTCAATTATTCATCAAGTCAACAACTAATGAAGTTTGCAATTACTGTGGTATAAAATTCAGAAGTTGAAACCAAGTTTGGATGTTTTGTTTGTGTTTGTATAGATTGTGATTCAAGTTCAAATTCCTTTTCAAACAAGATAAATCTTTAAAACACGTAGTTTTTTTCCCTAATTCTAAATATGCATGTGTCTTTCCCAAAATCAGTGCTTTCAAATCTAAAAAAAAACTCAACGCTAATATTAAGAAAAAAAAACTAGCAGTCCCTACCCTTAGTTAGGTTCCTTAGTAATCGTCCAGCTGACCTTATATCGGAGAACAGCCCATGCATTTTACATGGTGCTAGAGGGCCAGAAACACCTCAAAATGACCACAAAGTTAGAGGCATCACATAGTAGCATGGGGACTAAGCCTCAAAGTGAAGCCGAAAAATCGGTCTCTACTATAACATCTGGCAAAAATTTTTCCTGTACAAAAAGTGTACGTTGGCACAGCAGCCTGTTTCTGTTCTTCCCAATGTTTACCCATTTCCCTCCACTCATATGACACTCCCGAGTAGTTTCCCACTCGAATTTAAAAAAAAAAATGAAGTGCTCAAAAAACTGCAGCAAAAACAAGAAATAATAAGGTGTCGGGAAGTGCATACATAAAAAAAAATAATTTCACCACGAAATGTTCTGTGATGGGCATGTGGTTGGAGGGCATTTCAACAACTTTTGTCATCACTTGTAATTAAGCAGCACTGTAGTCCTCTGAAGGTAAAAAAAAAACTGCAAAGCAAAAAAACAAAATAAACCAACACAATCCCCATGGAATGACTTTCAAACAATTACTAAACATCTGGAAAGTCAGTTTGGGCCATCAAAAAGATTCCAACCTGCATAACCACCACCATCTAAATCAACAACATTAAAAACAACAGAAAAAGACCAAACAAAACTTCTGACAGGTTGCGTGCCACGCCTATTTTCTATGAGATTCAAAATGGCATATCAACATTCATCATCCACTTATTTATCTTTAAGGCAAGATGTTCTAAAATTCAAAGATGAAACCGAGTATAAGATTAAACAACTGTTGTATCAGATTATGGGTCTAAACGAAAAACCTGACGGAAATTTTGATGGAAGTGTCCCTAACGATTTAAATGCCTTTAATAATTTAACTGTGGGAAATAATAGTACAGTTCTAGGTGATTTAATTGTGGGAGAAGCTTTTGGAGAAAATAAGATATATATAAACGGTGAAGAATTTAATGGTGGACCTGGAACTACCTTTAATGGAGTTTTACCAAATAACGATCTAGTTGTCGGAACTGAAACGAACAAACATAATGCAACTATTTACGGAGATTTAGAAGTGAAAGGTGATGCTGAGATTATCAGTAATTTAACCACTAATGATGTTATAGTAAAAGGCTCAATAAAATCTTATAACAAAATATCTTATAGTTCAATAAGTCCAACAGATTCACTTGCTTCTCCGGCTGTATCTTTCACGCTGAACATGATGTCAAATAGGTCTGGAACGATCAAGAATATTAGATTCAAAACAGGAAACTCAACTAATGCTGCTTGTGAGGTTTTGGTCTTTACAGCATATCTGAATAATGAAATTAAAGTAAAGCAAGTAAGCACTTTTCAAGTTCCACAAAACAGTTTAAATACAGTAAGTCCTATTGATTTCACAATTGGGATTAATGAGACTGTGGGTATTATTTCATCTGATGCTGAGCTTGTAGCTGTGGATGAAAGTAGTATTTCCGTTCTTAGAGTTTCTGCAGTTGCAAATTATGCTGATATTATTGTTGATGCTGAACTTCCATACATATTAGACGAAAATGCAAAGCCTGTTTGGCTTGAGTACGATATTGAAGGTGGAATTGATTTAGACGACGATCTGAACGGAGACCTTAAACTAAATGGTGATTTAGTTGTTGGATCGATCTTTGAAGGTCATTCAAATAGTGCTACAATCTATGGAAATTTGAATGTTGGAAACAGTAATCATGGTGGTAGTAAAATCTTTTTAAACGGAACTGAACTTAACAATTTTAACGGTCAGCTACCAAATTATGATTTAACTGTTGGTTCTTCAACACTGGATCGTATTGCCAGAATTTATGGAAATTTAAAAGTGAATAGTATTAACATGAATGGTATTTTGAATAATAGTAAAAGATTCTCTAACGGTACAAATAGTGGGACGGATTTAACTACTGCAGCAATATCATTCACACCATCATTGTATTCATCAAAAGCTGGACTCGTTAAAAATATTAAATTCAGAACTGGAAGTTCATCAGGTGGAAACTGTGAGATTTTAGTGTTTTCCTTTAGTGTTAGCGGTTCTGCAGAAATTACTGTTAATCAAGTACGCGTTCTGAGCGGTAAACCAAATAGTACCACTGTAATAGGAAATCCTAATCTGCAAATTGAAGTAGGAAACTATCTAGCCATATATTCCACCAACGCTGAACTCGTAGCTGTTAACGACATAACTGGTTTAAAATATTTGATACCAGCTGGTCATTCTGATATCACTCCTGGTGCTACACTTCCTTATGTAGAAGATGAGAACGTAATTCCTGTTTTTCTTGAATACGACCTCGAATCAGAAGTTGTCGTTAATGGAGGTGCTAAAGTAGGTGGAGATTTATTTGTTTCTAGAAACTTAGCAGCTGCGAATATGGTACAATTTTCAGACATATCAACACCTACTGATTTAAACACAGAAATAAGAACAGGTAAGACTTTTAACGGAAAACGTGTTTACCATAGACTATTGAGGAACACAATTGGTTCAGGTGAATCACCAGCACCAAAACAAAGCAACGGTAATGCTATGGAGTGCTTCCGATATCAAAGTCATAAATGTCTCTGGATGGTGTCAAATGGGAGATGGTTTAAATCCTCTAGTATTTCCAATCACATCCTTTATGCCACAAGATATAACAATGCCAGACACATCAACAGAATCAGCATTTAAATTTTACGCTTGTGTCTATCAGACCTCAAATGCAGTACTGTTTGAATCTTTGTCGCAAGAATCAAGAAATGGAATTAATAGTGATTATGCTATAAATATTGAATATACTAAAAATTACGATTGAATAGTTGAACACTAAAAGTTTTTTATTAATCAAAAATGACAGAGTATGGGGTTCACATTAAAATTGAGACTTTGATATTTAATCTAAAGTATGAATTGGAAGAGTTGAAAGAACCTGTAAAAAATCTTGAATCGAATAATGGAAACGGTAATGGAAACAGTAATGGTGATAATAATGACAACGATTGTGAAGACTGTGTTAAGATTGACATTCCAGACGAACCTGAAGGAGAAGGAGAAGAAGTAGCTACTAATGAAATATATTTTGGTGAACAGACTTTTATCAAAACTTGGACAGGTTCAGATTTCCCAGAAGAGCATAAAATAGAGAATTTCTTTCCTGTCAACTCGACATTAATTTCATATGGAGGATTCGTAAAGACTCAAAGGGAAGGAGTAACTATGGTTGCACCTCTTCCTGCAGCTGAATTAGATATGGCTCAAGTTGGATTAGATTTAATTTTTGCTGTTCCTCCTTCTGAAGAAAGTTTTCCAATTGTGATGAAAGTTTGGTTTAAATACACAAAGTCGAATTCTCCACGAGAAACGAACGCACCAACAGTATCGACATTTCCTCCACCAATATCACCAGCACCACCAGTCATTTCTGAAGATAACGAAAGTCCATGAATAAAACTCTTTATAAATTTTATTTTTACACTACTAAAAATGTCTTCGTACACCTATTTATCAACAGCAACAGAATTGCATAATCTAAAACTTGCATTACTAAGACAAGCTGAAGGAAATGATTCTCAAATGCTCGAATATCTCGATAGAAAAATAGATTCAGAGACTGAAAGGATTGAAAGAGATGTTAATACCAAGATATCCACATCTACTGTAAGTTCATTAAATAACATTGTTGGGAATGTTAATCTCGTCTCAGAAGGTATAATTGATTTAACCAAAAATGATAGTCAAAGGAGAATAACAATAACGTCAACGATTGATCCAGTACAAAAATTAAACGGTATGAAAGGATTAGCTGATATTGATGTGAATGAACCGCTAACGCTATCAGAGATTCCAGCCAACAACAAGATCTTAATAGGTCTAGGAAATATAACAAAAGTGGATTCCTTAAATGATTACACAGGAGCTGTCAGTATATCTTCAACAGATAATTCTGTAAGTATCAATAAAACTATTTATTCAAATAAACAATATATTAACCTTTCTGTTGACAATGTTGAACTAATTTCACACAGTAAAGGAACTGCCACTCAAACCATTAATGGAAGCGAAACTGTAAGCACTAATTTAACAGTTAATGGAGATACTACCATGAACGGAGACGCCACTGTGAATGGTTCATTAGTGGTTGAAAATATCTCAACTTCTGCAACACCAAAACTGACTATAGGAACGGGAACAGCAGCGTTGGCAGGAGAGGTTAGAATTAATAGTTCCCTAAACTGTGAGGAAGTAAGTACAAATTTTCAGTCGTATCACAAGTCATCATCAAACAGTTTTTACTATCAAATGGAAGATAGAAATAGTGGAGCAATTGACAACCAGATTACGATTGACACTAGTAGAACGTTCTTGAACAATCGAAGTTTGATACAAATCGGAGACGCTCATTTTCCAGAAGACGAGCTTCCAAACGTACAAATAAACAGGAAAGAATTAACGATATGGGGTGATTCTACTGTGAATGGTAGTGAAACCATTACTGGAGATTTAATTGTAAACAAAATACAAACAGAATCGCAGCCACAACTGACAATAGGAACAGGAAATGAGGCTGCAGCAGGAGAAGTTTTGATTAATGGAAATTTGACTGTGGAAAATGATACACTAATAAACGGAGAATTAACTGTGGAAAACAATGTACAAATGAACGGGGAGTTAAGAGTTGGTGGTGTTTGTAATTTCCAAAATGGAATAACTATTGGTAGTGGAAATTTAACTATTGGTAGTGGTGATTTAACAATAGGATCGACAACAATAACGGACTCTCAATTACAAGCATTATTGGCAATGATTCCTTAGAGTGCAAAAATAAATCGACAAATCTAATCAGTTTTGTTGTCCTCTTCAATTAAATCCTCGACTACATTTTCGATTACATTTTCCATTACATCTTCGTAAATTTCTTCTGTAGGTTTTGGGTTTATTTTTATTCTTAATTCATTAAGAATATTTTTTAAGTACTCAGTATCTTCAATCACATTTTTTGATAACAAGATAACAATCTGTCGTTGTATATTTGAAACATTCTCTCTGTATTCTCTATGCTTCTGTTTATACTTCTCCTCATGTTGACGTATTTGTTTCTTCTGAACATCGAGTGCTTCCTCCTTTGTTGCGTACTTTAGTTTTCTACCCATCGTCTTTTTACACAAATAAAAAAATAAGTTTTTAGTTTTTAATTAAGGTCATATTGAAATTTAAACTTATTAAAATAAATTCTTGTAGAGTGTCCATCACTATCACTAAAGTTGACAAAAAAATCCCCTTTATTTGTTTCCTTTCTATGTAAAATTCTATACTCAATTCCATTGTAATAATAAAAATTATCGTCTTGGAAGTAAAGAAAATCGAAATTATGTGTTCCATTTGTTGTTTCGTAATTTGGTACTTTAAATGCGTCCTCACTTAGTTCTTTAACAAACTCATATTTTATTTTTCCAAATCCTTTTCTGTTCCTGTTATTATTTGAAAATGTACTCCATTCAAGATTGTCTAAATGATAGTCAGTGATATCTCTGTTTATGTGATTCACTAACAGTAGATTTTCTGGGTTCGGTAAAAATTGTTCCGCTAACACTCGGTGTAAATCTATTATATGACTGTTTAGTTTAACATACGTATAACCTGCGTGATTTTTTTCGCTTTGGTGAACATACATTATATGACCCTTCTTATTTTTTATTATGAACGGATATTTGTCAAGTATTTTATAATCCGGATGTTTTGTTAAAGTTATGTAATGTTCGTCGTTAGTAGCTTTAATGTCTTCTTCAATCGAAGATGTAGATTCTGTTTCACTCATATTTTATATCAGATAAAAATTTAAAATTATTTTTAATATAAATAAAAAATAAATTATCTAAAAAGAAAAGGTTAAATTAAACATACATGCTAAATAGATTTTCTCTCTTAATCGGTTTCTCATCTTCTGTTAATTTTTTAATAGCAGTGGAAACTACATCACCAATACTCACTAACGAAGAGCATGTCATGCATTGAAATATTACTGTTGAAATTGTGAATAAAGTAAATATACCAAAAGTGCACCAAGCAAAGACTTCAAGGGACATTTTGATAAGAATAAAAAACTTTAATTAAAGAAAATAATTCTTGTATTGACTCGGAATATTCTTAACACTATCACTTAAATATTGGGTGAAGTATATCGGAATCACTATTGGTTTCTTTAGATTAAAAGTGTTGCTCTTGGAATCAAAATTGCTATCTTCATTAATTATATCAATTGGATTCAATATCTTACACTTTACATTACCATAGACGTACTCAACAAAGACAGCCAAAGCGTTAAATATTCTTCTTCTCTTTTGGAACAGTAAAGGTGTTCTTGAATAATCTAAATGAATTAATAAAACATTTCCAGGTTGATATTTAAATAAACCTTGCTGTTCCTGTTCTTGTTCGATCGTCTCTGATATCTGTTGATTGCTACGAATGAGAATTCCTTCTAGATCGTGATTATTTTGAACCTCTTCCGGTGTGAAGATATGTTTATTAATAGTGAGTGAATTATGAGGAGTTTTGTTATATATATTAACGATCTTATTTAGTTTATCAAAATTTGTGAAGTCATAAAAATTGTTGCCAACAGCATCTCTGATAGTGCGAATTACCCTATCGACAACTCGATTGTGATTCGTCAGAGGTTGGTTGTTTGAAAATATATTTATATCACCGATTTTTATCTTGCTGAATTCACCATCCGATCTTAAGTTAGAAACATACGCTCTGGATATTAATTTATTCAGTGCTTCAATAATTGATGAACGCTCTCTGTTTGGTATTTGAAATACATAGAGGTATTTACTGTTGAAGTTGATAGCAAAAAGATAATAAACCTGTTTGTTTTTGTATTTTGGGTCATTAGCATAAATAATATCAACCTCATAGGAACCAAGTTTAGGAGAATAGTACGGACGCATTAATTTTTCTGCTGGTTTGATTTGAAAGTCAGGAGGATTAAAAATTTGTGTTTTATTAATGTTGTTCGAGAAATATTTTACTTTTGATTTGAAAGGGAAGTTGTTCTCGTAATCTAAATTTTCGATTTGCTCAATGATGTTCTTTCTAGGACGGGGATTTTTACTGACTTTTTGCTGTTGGTAATATTCAGCGTGAGCGAGTACGTAGTCGTTATAAATCTCAGTTAACGTTTGACCTTCATATATAATTTTTCGTAAGTTGTTGTCTCTTGATTGTTTGTTTATAC
>BNWK01000054.1 GCA_025998775.1 Alphaproteobacteria bacterium
ATCAGTTTCATGCAGGATAGATATGGCAAGCTAGAAACGAGGGATCGACAGAATATTGTAGCCGCGTGCGTCGAAATACTGGGGAAAGACGACTTGAATGATTTGATCTATTGCTCTGGTTTATCAAAGAAAATCTGCGAAGACACTAAAAAACAACTCGTGACATTATGCTATCTGATGTTGGGAATAAACAATGATGAGAAAAAAACTAATAAATTGAGCAAAGGTGATAAAACCGATACACATGAATATAATATTTATTTCTATAAAAACATTGAGGATGAGCTACCGGAATTAGCTCAATGTGTCGAACAATTGCGAGTTCTACAATGGTTGAGCTCCGTCTACTGTCCAATTTTCGCTGTATTATCAAAACTAGAGGGTTACAAGAATGAAAAAACAGCTCCAGAAGCAGTAAAAAAAGAGCTGGTTGAAGCTATGGCTGGGGATACAACGGCGTTAGCGGAGGAAATAGCTTCGATTAGTAAATCCATAGAGTCCTACGCGGCTAATATCGAAGAGCTGCAGGAACAATTTATTCGAAACGTACCGAAAACACTAAAGGAAACCGGAGGGCTTGCCAGTAACGGAGAAATGGTGGTAGAGCACCTATTAAGAGCAGCTGAGAAGAACCAGACAAAAGGAGACTCGGAAAAAGCGAAGAACGGCACGACTGCGAAGAAAGACGATGAGAAGAAGGAGGAAGTGAAGAAAGAGGAAGTGAAGAAAGAGGAAGAGAAAAAAGAGGAAGTAAAGAAGAGCGACGAGAAGAAGAACGACGAGAAGAATGGCGACGAGAAGAAGAACGACGAGAAGAAAGGCGACGAGAAGAAGGACGATGAGAAGAATGGGGAAGTGAAGAAAGGCGACGAGAAGAAGGACGATGAGAAGAATGGGGAAGTGAAGAAAGGCGACGAGAAGAAGGACGACAATCAAGAGAATGGAAGGGAGGAAGAATGACGCTATAATGTTTTTTTTGAGTTTCATCGCTAAAAACGATTGACATTCTAAGAATATCGTTTAACATTTACGCATCTGTGTATTGTGTAAAGGAAACATTTTATGAGCAAACGCATCGCTGCAAAGCATAAGATAGATAGAAGACTCGGAGTGAATCTCTGGGGAAGTCAAAAAAGCCCACTGAACGAGAGAAATTACGCTCCCGGTCAGCATGGAAGCAACAAGAAGAAGCCAACCGATTATGGTCTCCAGCTGTTGGCTAAGCAGAAGCTGAAGGGATATTATGGTAATCTAAACGAAAGACAATTCAGACGAATCTTTCAAAAAGCATTACAAATGCGTGGAGATACCAGCCAGAACATCGTTGGGCTCCTGGAAAGTCGATTGGACGCCGTTGTCTATCGCATGAAATTCGCGACTACAGTATTCGCGGCGAGACAGCTAATCAGCCACGGTCATGTTATGGTTAATGGTAAGTCTGTGAACATCGCATCATTTAAAGTTGGCGAAGGTGATGTCATCGAAATAAGACAGAAATCCAAGGAAAATACAGTTATCCTTGACGCGGTTCAATCTGCAGAGAGAGATACGCCCGCTTACATGAGCGTTGATCACAAAGCCTTGAAGGGGACTTATGTTCGTGTTCCGAAACTGGAAGACGTTCCATATCCGGTTGTTATGGAACCAAATATCGTAATCGAGTTCTATTCGAGGTAAGCGTGGATGGCTGTGTTCGTGTTTGTTATTGGATGGGACCTCTCGACAAGTTTGCTGCGTGCGTGGGAAAAAGTGCGTGGCGGACTGTGTTCTGGTGTTTTGCCGAAATAGCTCAGTTGGTAGAGCGCCCGATTCGTAATCGGTAGGTCGGAGGTTCGACTCCTCTTTTCGGCACCATTGATATTTGAGGGAAAAACGAGCCTTCCAAAACCAATCTAACTTTGTATAACCTTGTTTTTGTATAACTCCTGTATAACCAATTAAAGAGAGCGTCACTAAATACAGCTAAAAAGCATTGAATAAATTTATTGGAAGCGTAGCATATGTTGTTCTGCGTTTTATGGAATCGTCTGTAATTATGTTGCAAAAAAAGAGGCTGTACAGTAGCTGCGCAAACGAATCGAGAGCGTGGCTTGCCACGCTCCATATCCTCGAAAGTTATACAGCGGTTATACAAAGTTTTATCTTTGCAAAAGCACATCGTTTTTTCCTCGACGCGGTGCCCCTCTGATTTTCTTGGCCGACTCTTGTTTGCTTATTCTGGAGGCAAGCCAATTGATCACGTCTTTTTTGGTATATGCTATTTTCCCATTTATAAGGATATTGGGAATTCCATGCCCTTCACAATCGAGCGTCCCCATTGTTTTAGTAGTTACCAGTCCACAAGAAAACTTGGCTATATCTTTCCGCAATACAATGGGATCTGGCCATGCCTCATCGATTTTAGCCAAAATTTCGCGTGCAGTATTATTTATATTTGATATATCAGTCATTTTCGTCCTCCTTTTCTTCTAGCTCTTGCGCCTCAAAAATCACCGCACTAACGTCTGACAGCAAATAAAGTTGTTTGGTCAAAATGTGTGCCATAATATGCATGTTGATTCTTATCTTCTTTTTGTTTTCGGGCATTTCGCTTAAGGCGTTCTGGATTGCTTCTCTCATATCAATGACGAGCTCAATAGTTTCATGTATTTCCTCAGATAATTTCTCAAGCAATTTTTTTATTTCTTCAGTCTTCGATTCCATTTTTCGTATCCTTTCATAATTTATATTCGTAACTAGCATCGTATTTTTGGTATAACGCCATTATTGGCAACTTTTTCGCGTTTTGGGAGGCGGATGCGAGTACAAAAAGAATTTTCTGAACGCCATTTTAGAATTCAGAAAATTCTTTTGTCCTCTTTTCGAGTGACTTTTGACACAGGTTTGTGGGTTGATTTTCGAGGGGCTGACGGCGTGTTTTTGGTTTATCTTGCATTTTAGATACTTGGTCTTGTTGGTCTTGTGCTCGGTCTTAAAAATCGATGTTAATCCATTGATTTTATTGAACAAGACCAAAAGACCAAAAAGACCAGCGAAAAACAGTATGTTTATGAATTTAATTTTTTTCAGAAAAAACCAATTCAAAAAAGCTGGCAAAAATTTTTCGTCAGAAACGTCGTATATAAAAGAAACCAAAGGATAATATACTATTATACCTTCAGGTATACTCTTCTCCAAAGTACATCCTATATAATATGTATCGCTTTGTAAACTGATTATTTTAAAATTCTCAAATATATTTTTCTTCATTTATTTATGCCTCAAAAATTTTGCTGTTAATGACGTACATTCTCTGACGTTTGCCATTGATATATGGATATGCAGTGACACGATCTTTATCGCTGCCGGGTTCCATGATTCCAAGAGCAACCAATAATCTTGTGACCGCTTTCCATGGAATACCTTTTGCGATGGTGTTTTTGAAATATTCCGGAAACACGTAATAAACATCTTCTAAATCTCCGCATGCGTTTATTTGTTCTTCCACATATCCTGCTCGTTCACCGAAAAACGTATTGTCGAAAGTTTTGTGATTCACAATTCTCTGAAATCGAATTTGAGCGAATGTTTCCAAGTAGCTTTTAATTTGTGCAAGCCACTGTTTTTCTTCTTGATTTCCGTAACCGCCTTTGTCCTCGATCCAGTCATTGAAGCATCGCAGAGCGGCACTCATGGCCTCACCAATTGGCCAGCCGGTAATTCCGTATCGCGTTGCTAACTCGCCAGCGAATCCGAATGTAAAAAATATGTCAAAAACTCTGTGGTCTTGTCCTTCTGCACTTATCGGCAGGTGACTTTCTTTGGCTTTTTCGAGTTCGATGTCGAATCGTCTTTTGATTGCATCCTCCTCCATAAGTGATTCGATGAAAGTGAGCATTGGGGATCCGTAATATCGTCCAGTCGCAGTTTTTAGATGGTTGGTTAGTGCGTTGTAACTTGGAAAACCGTTGAGTCTTTCGAGTAGTCCTTTACTATCTGGAGTTGGCCTTGCCGGAATCGTAAGCAAGCGAATGCTTTGTCCTGCGTGCATTTTTTTATTGGATTCCGCCATGTGCGCTGCCAGATCTTTTTCGCCGGAAGAAAGCAGCCCCAATCGCCAAATTTGTGTTTTTCGTGCGGCACCATGTATGTTAGCTCTGGTTTTTCCCATGCCGTTGGCCAACATATAAATGGCCTCGCCGATTTTCTTGGAATCCATCAAAGCGATTTCGTCTAGGATCAACAACATGTCGTTGTGAGTAACGGCTACGCCTTCGAGTCCATTGTCGGTTGCTTTCCATGGCTTGATATATTTGTGACTACCGAAAACCGACGCGGCTACATACAACGTCGTGGTTTTTCCTTCAGAGCTTTTTCCAACGAAATTCAGACCGAAATTTTCCCTGTCACACGACTTCAGCAAAATGCTAGCGAAAGCAGAGCTAATGGCGAGCACCAATCTCGAATTGCCTTCACATGGTTTTGCAATGTGTTGCTTCCATTCTTCTACAGTGCCACTCGTTTCCACGAAAGACGGATCGGCATCCGATTGATGTATGACTAATTCTTTTGGTGGTTTTCCGATAAAGCCGTTTTCGGTAATGAAGCCATTTTCGTACCAACCGCTAATCTTGATAAATTTCGCAAAGACAGCCGGATCGCAATTATTGATATACTCGTTCAGCATTAATTTCGCTCTGCCGTTGGTGGATATTTTGAGTCCGTTTTTTAGAAGAAACTCTCTCATTTTATCTCCGTCTTTGGACAACCAACAGTTGAGAACGCGAAGGCGGCGCAGTTGCCCACGACGCGTTTTGAACTCAAGTAATTTTCCGGTATTTTCTCCGTCTGAATCTTCTGTTTGTGCGATGACTTTTACGTAACCAGAAACAAAAACATATTTCTCGCTGCGTTCGTCATAGTAAAACAATTTATCTTCAGTAAGGCGGAAGCCGTCAAGCTCGCAATCACAAGCCGCGTTTTCTTGCTGACTTTTTTCGAAAATTTCTCGAACTTTTTCTACGCCTTCGAGAATGAACAAGTCATTGAAATCTGTGGGTTTTTCTGAGCCGTTTTCAAACTCCGGAATTGCAACATTTGCATTGATATTAATTGCAGCTTCTTTTGCTTTGGTTACACCAACATTTCCGGATTCCAAATTGTATTTGTCATTATCAGCAGCAATTGTGATTTTCGCATCCGGATATTTTTTTCTTATGGTTTTTGCTACCTCCAACAAATTGTTAGAATCGAAGGCAATCACAATGGGTTTTTCGATGCACTCATGTATGCTCGCTCCAGTTGCATATCCCTCGCAAATTATGACTTCGGAAGAGATGTTGCCGATCACAAAATAACAGCCTTTTTTGCGAGCGCCTGCAAAGAATTTTTTGAAAAACTTTTGGGAATCGACCTGCCATATGGATTGCATCGAAACCAAATTATCGTTTTCATCGAAAATCGGAATCAAAAGTTTTTCGTTTTGCGTTTTTAATCCATATGCTTTCACTTTCTTTGTTTGCAAATATGGATGGTCGAAACACTCCGCGGCTTCGTTCCAAATTTGTTGCACGGCAACGGCTGCTTTTGCTTGCTCAAACTTTTTTTCTTCGCTCATTTTTTTCTGAATCGTGCGAATTTCGTTTTTGCATTTTTCGCGATCGTAATTTTCTTCGAATGCTTCCCAATGTTCACCACTAGAAAAATCACCGAACGAATATCCGCCAACGAATTGTATCGCCCAATATCTAAACTTTTTTCCCCACCGTGTGAACTTGTCCGAGGTCACCTCTTCTTTTGGAGATGGAATTCCACGAGATTGCAGAGCTGAATATAAAACTGAATTCATAGTGCGTCTCCTTTTTTGCTGAGGAAATAATTGATGAAATAGCGCTGCCCCTTTCCGGTGACTCTCGAGGTTTTTGAGAGAATGATTTCTCCAGAGAGGCGCTCAAGTGTGGTTTCTGTCAGCGTGAACAATCCAAGTTCCATCGCTTTTTGCGTTGGAGAATTGAAATCAGCTCCATCTTTTTTGATCAAAAAGCCGTTACGGCGAAGCTGTTCGAATAGACGTTTTTCGCCTATTTCAATGCCGTTGCCCTTTAGAATTTTTGCAAGATCTCGGATTAAGATTGTATCTTTTGTCGCTGAGACCGCATCGGCAAATACAACTTTTGGTTTATCGTCATCGATTTTGTTTTGCAGCTGCTCTTTTTCCTCGCGCTCTTTTTTTATCGCGTTAAGCATATCGATCAAGACATCGGGATCGTTCAAAAGCTCCTCAGCTTTTTCGCGTGTAATGTATGCGCCACGTTTGCGAATTTGTGGCAGCACTTCGTGAGTAATCCAACGCTTGAATTTTTTGGCTTCTGGTTTATTGGAAAGCATAATGACATTGTAAAGTCCACTTTCGTTGATAATGGTTAAGCCGCGGTTCGGAATATCCAAAACTAAGTCTGACTTAGTTTTGAGAATGTTCTTTTCGTCTTCATCTAGCCGTTCCGCAACAACTGTTGGATTTGAAAGTTCTAGCACTTCGCAGACATCTCTCAGCACCCAGCATAGTTCTCCATCTTTCCAGATGGTTCTGACACTTTTTCCACAGTAAAAAAATATTTGTGATTCGTTTGTGTTAGTCATTTGCATACACTCCTTTTTATTTTGTTTTTGATCGTTCGTTTTTTTCAAATTGTCGTTAATTATTTCCATCTTCGGCCTCCGAATCTTTTTCATCTAATTCTGCTAAAAACCCACACATTTCAAGGAAATCTCCAATTGTGAGGTCGCCTATATGTTTATTGTTCTGATGCTTCATACTCACGAAATTGAATAAAGCAAGGGTTTTGCGCTTTAAAAGCGCAGTATCTGTAGTCATTTTTTTTATCCTTTCTAGTTAAATATTTCTGTTTGCTTTACATATTCTTTTTTTCAATAATTCCATTCTCACGGCATTTGGTGTAACGTTTGCACAATCGCACGCGCGCTCGAAATAGCGACCTCCTTGACAAATCCAATCGAAGGCTTCTTTTCTTTCGCGTTCTCTCACGTTACTGTCGATCACATCTGCGATTGCTCTTTTTATCACCGCCTGCCACATTTTTACTTCTCCATCACACATCAGCTCATATGCCCCAAGGAATGTAGTTGGAATTTTTCATATGCTCTTTGTATATAGGTTTGTCCGGAGTAATTATCGACACGACTCTGTTTTTGTCTTTATATACACCGCCTTTGTCGATTTCGATTCCGATTTTGATTACAACCTCAAGTTTGTTTAAATCATCAAATGATTTGATTTTTCTTGCTTCTATTGCAGCTTCAGACGCATCTTTTGGATTTATATTTTTTGCGGACTCAAGGATTGCACGAATTTTTGCTCTGCCCATATTTATCCAAGCATCGCTCCCCTCGACTCCGATTTTGTCGAAGATTCTTCTCTTGGCGTATCGACCTTCGATAATTGCATATTCACAATCCAAATATGCGGAATCGCTGTTTTTACTTCTGGTTAAAAACGGATCTGAAAAATCATTTCCTGATTTCATTATCAACATTGCTTTTGCAATTGTTCCCTCTGGAATTAATCCAAATTCCGTTTGTGCTTCTGCTGTATTAAAGTCCATTGTTATTCTCCTCTTTGTTTACTTCTTTCATTCTCTGTACTAAATCTTTGACCTGTTCATCGGACGCACCTAAACTCCTTCCGATAGTTTCCCACAATTCATCTACCGTCATTGTTTCGTATTGCTCTCTTTTTAATATGTGTTTCATTTTTATTCTCCAATTGTAATTTGAAAGCGAGCTTTGCCAGGTGTAATTGTTCGCGCTTCCCTAAACAATTCCTGATACTCACCTGGAATACGTTTCATAAGCTCCTCCATTTTTTCATTATTCCAAGTAACTTTTTTCGGAACGTCCACAACAATTTGAAAAGCTCCATCGAAAAATTTCACTGCGCCAGTATCTTTGTTTTCTTTTTGCAAACTGTGTTTTACAGTTTCTGCAAAACGTAAATTCAAACCATCGTCAAGTTTTTCTTTTAGCTCTTTTGCGTGACTTGTTAATTTCATAACCTGGTCGTGTAGATCCATAAGATCGTATACGTCCAGCGCGCTAATTTCTTTTGCGCTTAAAGTTTCGAGTACTGATAAATTTTTCATATTTACTCCACTATAAAATAATGCCAAAAATTGATCCTCAGAATTGTTACGTTGGTTTACCAAAAGAGAAATGCGCTTCAAATCCCGATACAAAACACCACGCGATTTTCCGGTAATTTTTGATGTTTCCGTAATGGAATGATTCATCAGTAATTTGCAAAGTGTCTTATATTGACTCGGCAAATAATCCATCAAGCAATTAAGCTCGGCGCAATGATCCTTCATTACGTTTTCATCAAAGTTATCGTTTTCGGCGTATTCTTTGAAACCGACAAATGGCCCACGTTTTGCACATGAAAAAGATCGCAATAAATTTGCCGCGCATCGTGCCAACACTTTTCTGATGTAATGCTCAAATTCTCCAAGCTTTTCATCAAAATTATGCAGACACTTTATGGCTTCGCACATCAACTCCTGCTCTATGTCTTCGATTTCCATGGAGCGAAGCATGTTTGTGCGCTTTAGATTTCTTGCGAAAATCCGCACAT
>BNWK01000055.1 GCA_025998775.1 Alphaproteobacteria bacterium
CGATAGGTTTCTAATGACTTATGCAACACCAGACTAAAGCATTAAGATTTGTCTTTATCACAAGCGTTAAATCACCGAACAAAGCATTAAGAGAAAGGTTAAAACCTTGCAATGGAAGCAGCATGTCAAAACCAATTGTAACTGGAAATTGAACTCTGATTTTATTGTTATCAACTGTTAGCGCCGACAACTCTTCATAAGTTAGATATATTCCGCAGATGCTTTCGTCTCCTTTGACTGCATCATCCCAAAGTGAATAGCTACCATGCTTATTTCCTTCTTCCGTTTGTGGTTTCATCTGATTATACAAAAAGCTTTCGATAGAAGCTCGATTTTGTATTGTCGAACCTAAGTCAATTCCATTTTGTTGAAGTCTGCAACTCTCGATACAGTCAATAGCATCCTTAAAACCAATGAAGAATAAGTCACATTTCCTATGTGCTTTTCGACAATCGAGTCCTGTGTTGTCGTTATAGCCAAGCGGAGCAATCTTCGTTACATCGCAATTGAAAGTAAGTAAAATATCAAGATTTAGTGTGAAAAAGGAACGATGAAACTCAACAATATCTACGTTCGCATTTGTCAAAGGAATAACGATTTCTTGAGCTTGGTCGTAGGGTTTAGGTGTTGTGCTTTCGCAAGTGAGATAAGAGTATTTCCCGATACCTTCCACAACACCAGCGCGTGGGTCACTCTTCTGCAATATTTGATTGACAGAACCAATTTCATTAACCGCTAGTATCTTTTGAATTTGATTGAGCATGAGTGATTGCTATTTAAAATTGTAAAAATAAAATTATTAGGCAACGAATGAATTATTCTACTTCGTCAATTTCCTCCACATACGATTCACCCCGAGGACCTACGTATTCGTCTTCCGCTGCTGGTAATTGCTTAAGTTTTATTCGCGAGTGTAGTGCGTCAGGGCGGCGAGCAAATTGAATTCCTTGCGGAATACTTGGCTCATCGGGTTCATTACTCTCATATGCTGTAGCATTTGCCTTAGCGAGCCAAGGGCTCGTGTCACCTTTAGGTGACGCTCCCGAAAACTCCTTTACTTTATCCATCAGATAATTGGAATTATTGTTCCACTCTTTAGAAATACCCTTCGCTTTCTTACCTAATTTAGATAGGAAGGGTAATGCCATTCCAAGCCCCGTTCCTAGACCTGGAACAATTGTATTCAAAGCTGGAGCAGCGAACGAAGCAATCCCTTGAACAGCATCGCTATCCATAAAATCTCCTATTTTTCCAATTGTCGGAAGAACAGTATCCTTAACTACATCCTTAACTTTTCCAAAAAACTTTCCAATTTTGTTGAAAATTCCAACCATTGTATTTGAATTAATTTAAAATTTTATAGTCATAAGTGACAGTAATTTTACTGTTTCTAAAATGGATTACACTAACCGTTGCGTTGTTGAGTATGATCAGTGGCAATATGATGAAATTAAACGAAAATCCTTAATTCAGGAGACTGTCGAAAGTTTAGAGAATATTATCAATAATCCTTATGAATATATCTCTGAGGTAGATGAATTTGATGTCAAACTCATTATTAATAAACTGAAAACTCCATCATCGATTGGCACTGGCGCTTGGTTTTCCTTTGGGGATTTCTTAAATGGAAGTGTAATTCCTGAAAACGACAAAATCTATGTCATCAAAAATCACGAACACTACTACGAGTAAAAATAAATGCTTCATTCTTTTACAGGTTCTACCCACGTCATTTCATCTAGGCGCTTGATGTTAACTCTACTCTTTCCTGCACCTCTATTTTTCAAGAAGTAGTATTTGAAACTTGGACCTTCTTGCATTAGTATCTCTCGGTAATCACCGTTCTTCATCATCTTCCAAAGCTTACCATCGGCGATGTAGTATAGTTGACCCAACTTTTTTCCATTGAATGAGTTGACAATACGCGCTGTGGACAGATATTTAACAGTGGTTGGCAAGGTGAGGTATCTTGGCATGGTCACTAGCAATGCTGTATTTCACTAGTGATAAAAATAAAATAAAATAACACAAAAATAAAAACGATTAGAGACACTACGGGTCGCATGACCTTTAAGTCACTTTAACTCCCTTATGGCCTTTGAATTCATCATTCCTGATTTTAGCTGCTTCTACGATTTTCTCCTTCACCAATTTCTGTTCATCAGTGAGTAGCGGTAGTGGTTTATTTTTGTCAAACCATTCATTCAGAACTATGTAGTTGAGAGCACCATGATAGCTAAGACTTTCAAGACAATCTACTAGCATCCTTTTGTGATTAGAGACCGCGGATAAACCTTCTTCTGTCATCCCTAACCTCAGCAACAACGTTAGTATCTCATCTCGGTTCAACCATGCAGCTTTGCTGCCCGAGCCGTAGGCTCGTTTAGTCCTCTCATTAAATTTAGGTGCGTAAAAGAAACGATTGTTCTTTTGCGTCTTTGACAGTCCCTCGACCGTCCGTTTCAGAGCTTGGACCTCAGCAGCCAGCGACTGGATTGTTGCATCCATCTTTTAATATAGCGATAGAAAAATAAAAAAAGTATTTACAAGTCTTTGTTATATTTATTTCTGTAATCATCCAAATTCAAAGCCACAAATTTAGTATAGAAGGGAGGGATGATAATACGTTTAAATTCAGGATAATTATGGAGCAAATCTACAACACAATTGCCACGTTCGTATCTAACAAATTTACCTAACTCATCAAAGTTTCTTCTGCGTTTTGTGAATTTATAGTCTGTCTTTCCTAGATTGAGATGAACGAGTAAAATAGCACCCGGGGGATAAGTCAGATATCCACTCTGTTGACGTTTGAAATCCACTTCCTCCAATTTATCCCGACAATGCTTGATATACAGCGCTTCCAGTTCTGGGCTCTCTTGCATCTCAGCTGGAGTAAATTTGTTTAGAAATGTAGAATGAACAGTATTATTGTAAATTCTAATGACATTCCCCAAGAGATTTTCATCACTGAATGCATCCGGTTTTTGACCGCTAGCTCTTCCTACTAAATTACGAACAGTTTTGATTGCAGCATCAATGACATTATAACTATTCGTCATTCTAAATGATGCCCTTGACTTTGGGGGTCTCAGATAGAATTTTACGTATGGGTCGTTATCCAAATAATCCTCAATAGCAGCAAAACCCTTCTCTCCATCACCTTTAATATATATGGGATTGCGTATTGGATTTTTAACAAACGTTTCACCTATGTAGCGGTTAGTATACATGTTAATGAAATCCTCCAAGCCATCATAAATGTCATCTGCCGATTTAGACTTCAGTGCATATACTATCAGATAGCGAGTGTTCTCGTTGATGATGAACAAATATGGTTTGGTGTTTTTATAAAATGCTATATCTATTATCCAACTGTTCATGTGTGGTGAAAATGAGGGTCTATAAAATTTCTTTAAAGGTTTCATCTTAACATCTGGAATATACTTTTTGTTAAACTCTTCATGTTTGAGCACTTGCTCATCAAATAACTGATTTATTTCATCGTTGTATTTCGCTTTATTTATCTTAGTTTTGGAGACGTAGGGATATAGGAATGGATTAGCATTTACGATAGTCTCCTCCTCTTCAGCAGAACTGTCAGGATTTCTTCCTCGGACCTTCGGTCTCTGCCTTCTTCTCTTCGACATTTGAATGCAAACAAATGTGTATTAATAAAAATAAAAAATAACTAAAAAAGAGCGTTTATGTCTTTCCACCCATAAGGAGGAATAAAAGCCCTTTCATAGAAAAACGGATAAAAAGTGTCACTATTTAAGGCGATGACTACCCTGGGCGCCTCACACCCAGAGCAGGTAAAGCCTGCCGTGAAGTGTTAAAAACAAATAAAAAAAGAAAAATAAAAATGGACTTAGTCAAATACTTCTGAGATAGTCGGACCATACTGCTTTGTGATGTAATCCGCTGATGTCAGACCGTGAATGAATGGAGCACAGACATAGTTTTCCATTGTGATGGATTTGGTGTTGATACCAGACACAGCCACTTTGCGAATTCTCTCCTTAGCCATCACATACACACCGCCATGTGAAATCTTCTTTGGATGGAAAATCATGTTCTCGGCATAGATGGGTTTGCCTTTCTCAACGTTATTTTTGAAGCTGGTTTCGTTGATTTCACTGTTTAGGTCTTCAACACCTTTCTCATTACCTTCCTCATCATCCTCCACATTCATGTCATCATTATCGAGATAATCAGCATCCTTGGTGCTCGCATTTCTCTTCGTGTTCGCACCCTTCATCCCAATTTTAAACTCCATCTTGAAGCCACCACCACCATCACGCTCATACTCACCGTCCTTCCCACGCTTCACCTTATGCAAAATATAGCTCTTCGGTGCAGAAGCAAACATCCTATCACCGATGTTCTCAACAGCCAAACCCAATATCTTCTTCTCATCTTCCTTTCCCTTTGATGGGTCGGGAAACACGTCATACTTGTGCTCTTCGTAATAGACAGTATCTTTGATAATCTCACTGAAGCCTTGATTCAATCCTTTGTTCAGATCACCAGCAATCGCGAATGTATAGCAATCAGTATCGACATATACAACCATCGCACGCTCTTGATCAATGAATTTGTAGATGTGGTTATACAACACATTGTTATACCAAAATTTCGCGTTATCAAGTGTGAAGTAAGCGCAGTGAAGACAGGTTTTGCACTTATACGTTGGAGGTTTGTAAGACACTATAAACAAATTACCGTTGATCTGACGCATACCAGAAAAATCTTGACGACTGATGGCCTTCACAGCACCTGACATATCCACCAGCTTCGTCTTTGCATACTTTGCCTCATTCAACCCATCAAACCCGTAGCTACCGTTCATAATCAGCTTGCAATACTTTTCCCCACCCTTGTTTCCTGCTTTCATATACTCCACACGCTGGTCCTTCATCTTCTCCACCCACGGTTTGAAACAGTCAGTGCGTGTGAACACAGCCATCTGCTCCACATCCTCCACAACAAAGTGACAAGTATCAATAAGAAACCACAGATAGTAATTGTTGAACGATATGAACCTGCCCTGCGTGTCAATCAGCTGTGTTAATTTGCGGACCACATCGGGCTTTTTCTTTGTCTTACCACCATCCAGCTTCACAATCTGACCCATCGTAATGCTACCCAGTGTCTGTTCATTAATGGTAATGTCGGTGTTTCGGAAGATAGGAGGAAAGTTGATACACTTATTGATATAATACTCATCAGCAGCACGACCAGTCAGCAACCCATGCTCAGTCTGAACCCCATTGATACGCTCCTCCTCAGTGGCACGGATACTCCCTTTCACTGATGCTACAAACAACGTTCCCGCTTCCGTTTCACCATCAATGTATCGCATCATCTGCTTCTTCTCACGGTCACGATAGTCACTTACACTCATTTCACCAAGATATTTAGGCACCTTCACATCCACACGCGCATCCAGAAAGGTAAGAACGCGTGCAGGCATATACATCTTGTGATTGGTATAGGGATTGAGCTCGTGCTCCAAACTGCTGAACGAACTCGGATACAGACTGTTAGCGTCAGCAGCCATCAGATGAGATACAACATCAGAGGTCATTTGAGAATACACTTTCCCGTTCTCCATACGCAACTTGTTAATCTGTGTTTTCCCAGCAATGGTTTTCTTGTGTAACACATTGGAGATGCCGCCAGTGATGCCATTCCTGAGCAGATGATACACACGTTCATCATCTATAGTCATCGGCAGATTGTTCAACAGCGCATATTTGTGAAGCTGAATTTTGAACCTGGCATCTTCAATAGATTGGTTACCACGAGACGAGTTACACAAGACACAACACGGCAGCACGTTATCATACGAATGCCCCACACTATTGTCGATGCGGTCCAGCGTAGGCGTCAACACATTGGAGAAGCGTTTGTGACAGATGTGACACTCGCCTTGGTTGTATCTGGGCTTCTTTGCCTCCTCCACATTCTTCTCCATTCCCGTGAACATAGCATTCAGTTTGTCGAAATCATCAGCATTCACATTATCGGCAGCATTCCGCTTAGCACCATCCGCATTCGCTGCTTGGTCTTGCTTCAGATATCGATACACCATTCCCCGACACTTGGCTTTGCTGAAATAATATGGCTTACTCAAAGCATCACCACCATTGTAATCAGCATTTGGGTCAAAATCCTCGTATAGAGCAGCATAACGCTTCGTAACAGCAACAGATGCTAGACTGAAGAACTGAAGCATATCCACCTTATCCTCAAACGCAAAATTAATGAGATTGTTGAAGACTGGTATCATAATGTTCACATCATTGCGATTGTAATACTCCAAATGTTCCCACCGCGTCAGCGGTTCGTTACTCCGAAGCTTGCCGAACAATCCACGTTGATGCTTTTGCTGCTCTAGTGCATCCCATTCCTGCTGCTGCTTGGTGTAATCGTCATCGCTGATATCCGTCTTCTTCAGTTCCGAATGGTAATCAGCCTGCGGATAGAAGCCAGGCGTGTTCAGATACTCCATAAAGTTATCGGCTCTGATTGCTTCATATGGAATTGTGCCCTTCGACACTTTGCCGTCTCCGAAGTTCTTCACGTTATCATCAAGACTGCCACCCGCAAGAAAGTTCCTCAGATCCAAGAATGACAGCACAATCTTTGTCTCCCTATGTTCTACCTTGATTTTCTTGAATGTTGCCACACCACCCACCATCAGACCAGCAGGAAGAATACGCCATTCGTTACACTGCAGCTCAGACAAAATCAGGTTCAAATCGAACTTGGCAGAATTGAAACCAAGCACAGGCACCTCACGCCAATTATAGATATCATCAATCTCCTTATCACCATACTTGTTATCCTCTGCTATCCCTTCTGCCACTCTGAACATGTAAGCAAGCATATCATGCAGAAAGTTTGGACCATCACGCACATCCTTGTAAACAGTGTTGTAGAAACCAGGAGGATGATTAGCATTGTTACCATGGAAAGACACAGCAATAGTGAACGCAGTGATTAAGCTCTCCAGCCGTGTTCCTGTCTGCTGCTTATCGGTCAGGAGCTCTAGTGATTGTGTCACCATCTTCTTCTCCAACGTTTCCAAATCCCAGCACATATAAAACTTGGTAGGCTTAAACACACCACTCCTATCACGCGCAGCCAGATACGCCAGAACAGGCTGTTTCTGAAACACAGGAGCAAATGGTTTGCTTTCCTCCAGGCGCACTTGCCTCTCCTTCGGGCCCTCGCAGTTAGTCGTGTGTTGGTTGTATTTGTATTGCTGCTCCTTCTTCATAATATTCATCTGCCTATACGTGTGACAGTGTGGACATGCTTTCGCACCAGTCAGCTTCTCAGGGTCAGTCACAAGCAAAGCATGGCACGCGGCTTTGCCGCACGAGCCGTCGGCTCGCTTCGTATCCAAACGCACAAGTAGTAGATGTAACACATTGGTTTCACCATCCACAGTATCATCACCATAGAAATCATCATGCTCGTATGTGTATGTGTGTGTTCCATCAGCCTTATCATTCCGCTCACTCACAGCATACGTTCTGATACCATCCAGATGAAAAAAATCACAGAAACGCTCGCTCTCAGTCACAAACTCAAAGCCAAGATATTGCTCCAGAAACAGGTTCTCGCACGTAATTCCAAACTTTTGTCTATGTTTTAGCTTCATACCCTTGTGCGTTTCCTTGAACGTAGCAAACAGGTCAGCATAGAACTCGAAGAACAGTTTGCGACCAGCAGCAAGCAGGGGTAACTTTATCAGATTGTTGTCAAGATGCTTTGCCAGAGCAATGAATACACAGATGTTGTAAAGCTGATGAATAGTGTTGAAGACAAATGTGCGATGTTGCTTGTAATGGTCGCTCACGTCCACAGTAGGGTCTCCAACAGGCACCAGACGATAGCACACAACCATCACCTTAAATACAGCCACAAAACGAGACGCAGAACTGCCCTTGTCCACAGATGTTTGAGCCAGTTCATTGATTTTATCCACAACATAGCTCTGATGCATCCTATCATCGGTGGGATTAGCAACAATAAACGCAAGGTTATTGTGGCTGTCTGCAAAGGCAGGTTGTTGGATGTCGTAATCAGCGGTCACTTCCTCTGTATCTTCGTCCTTGCTTCGATGCTCCACAACAATGCCAAAGTCAACAAAGCATTTGATGGGTTTATGCTTCTCATCCTTCGACCAGATATCATGCACTGCATCCTTCACATCACTGTCAGATGCACAGGTGAATTCATAAACGCAATACAGCTGATGGTCGTCTTTCCTCACTTCGCGTTTTCGCGGTGGTGCTGGCACTGCTGCTTCGAACTTACCAAGGTTAACAATCGTGCCTTTGTCAACAATGATGATACACATATCGGCGTTGTTATACAGTTTCTTTCTAGGCTCGCCTTTGAAGTGCCGCTCTTCCGCTTTCTCCCTCTCCTTCTTTTCTTTCTCATCCATATTATACTCCACTCC
>BNWK01000056.1 GCA_025998775.1 Alphaproteobacteria bacterium
AAAGATATAATGATGTGAAGAGCAGAATACTTCAAATAGAAAATCAAAGATTAGATCTCTGAAGGAAATGAAAATTATTTTTTAACATCAACGAAAGCAATATCTACATGGTCGGAATTTACGCAAAAATCAAAAATGGTTTGAATTGGTTGAAAGGAAAAGCAGCGAAGTATATCGCTCCTGTCGTCGGTGGACTTGGAGATTTTGCAAACAGTGATCTCGTTCAGGGAGTTGCAGGACTCGTTACTCCAGCGTTGAACATGGCAATACCGGGCTTAGGAACGGGAATTAACACAGGTCTATCGTGGACGGGTAAAGCAGGAGATATCGCTAACGGTTTAGCAGATGATTACAAACAGTATGGAGATGATTTCGGATTTACTGATATGTTCAAAAACGTTAGTTCAGGGAAATACACAAAGAAGAAAATCGGTATGAAAAACCCTAAATCAGTAAGCTATGAAAGCCCTCAAGGAGGAGTTGATTTAGCAAAGAGACCTGATGACTTACATCCGAGAATTAAACTCAAAGCTTTACCACCCGCGGAGGAAACAGAAGATCTCGTTCAGTCATACGTAGAAGAAGTCGATTAACGCGAACGCAAACGAAATTTTTATTTTTCTCTTAAAAGAAACTCACTATCGATCATGCAGAACAACCTACATAAGATTTTAACGTTGAATGAAGTCGGTTCAGTCAATCAACTCTTACAGAAATTTGACCCAAAGCTCGGAGTTAGTGAAGGAATTGGTAAATACAGCTATCTATCAGTTGAGAGTACATCTCCAAAACCTTACACACAACCAACCGAGATTACAATTCCCCTTACTAACTCAAACGTTGACATTGTTGAATTTCATCGATCATTCTTTACACTCTGGTTAGATGTTTGGTTAAATATATGGGTACCCGACAATGACTTTGATGCATTCTTCTTGGATGTCGGAGGTGGATATAACGATATTGTGACTAAATATATTGAAGATCTCGATTTATTCTTCGTAGGATTTAAGAACGCTACTGATTGCATTGATTCTTACAAACTACAGCACAACGGAGTAGATATCGGAACAACAATGCAGAATCGAGCTACTATCGAATCGTTTTTGTACAATCAGATGAAACCTCAGATTGAGAAGAGTAATAAGCACGGATCATATTCGCTGTGGGAAGATGTTGTGAAGGGTGATGAAAGTGTTTGTGGAGTATTTCTGACTTACGCACAACTGCGAACACAACTAACTGCGGATAATCACAGACTTCACATACAATTTCCTGTAACGATCGGGTTTGATATGCTTCTACCACTACAAGGATTTAATTTATTCCCTAATGCTCTCTTCGGAGATCTTTCGTTAGTGATTAAGGTCAATCCGAACGCGCTCGTGTGGGCAAGTACAGATCCTCAAAGATTTCTCGTCGAAAGAATTAGATATAAATTTGTACCAACGCCTAACGAGGCGAATTTCCAGTTTGCCGAGTGCACTGTTCAGAATCTTGAGCAAATTCTTCGTGCACGCAACTTTAGTCATAGATTTACTCAAGCTCGCGTTCAGGGTATGGCAAGAGGTCACATCTACGCTGTTGACAACGGAGGAGGTAAATTTTCAGGTAGTTATCCTTGTTTACCTTTGCGTATGGACCCTGACTGCCTTATTACTCGCTCAGCTGTGTCGACAATCATGGGATTCTCGTTGAAGGATTCGGTTAAGCAAGCTCTTGCACAATACTATGCTACTATTCCCTTCGTAGTTCCCTCAGAACGCATTTTCATTCAAGCATTTAGCGCAGGTCCCTCAGCAAGTGGTTTAAATTCAGCAATGAACATCCCACTCATCAATGCGAAAGAGATTATCGGATTATTCCCGCGCACACCGAACGATTTAACGTGTTTCAGGAATCCTGAGTATCATCATCTAATGTTAACTTTGTTGAATAGAAATTTCCCTCAGAAAGGATGTAACAGCAACTCTACAGAATTTTACAGAATGGAATTAGAGTCTTGCAATCTCGATACTATTTTATGTCCAACGCAATCGTTTGAGAATAGTTATCTTAAGAAAACTTGTCCGTACTATCCTATGAGACAACGTTGCAGTGAAGACGACACAGATTTCCTTATGATTTTTAACTTAGAGAGACAATCAAGTAATGCGTTTTTCTCTGATCCTGTGAATAGCTCGAACGAATCAATTACTTTAACTGGAAGTCCTCAAGTGCAAGGAATACAAGATGCTGAACATAAAACAGGAGGAGACACATACTATTATCTCAATGCTGAAGACGATCAAGTTGACGATGAAGCTCATCACAATCACACAGCTCCCATCCTCGCAATCGTCTCTGATACATTCTGGTTGTTCACGACTACTGATAGACCTGTATACGAGATTTCAGCGGGATGGAACGAAACACTTGGAAAACACTATCCTGACGTTCTGAGACGACTAAGCGGGTCGGGTTAACGTGAATTATAGTCGAAAACGAGGGTCGGAAGAATTCGGCCGGGCTTAAATATCAACGATTTTGATGAAAATGAGCTCGGGAGATTTCTCACGGGCGTTTTTTAAATTGATGAAAATCCTTGCTTGGCAGATCTGCCGTGGAACAATTTTGATGAAATTTCTTTGGGATGTAAATTTACATGTCAACGTTTTTGATCGAATTAATGCTTTTATTTTTGTAGAAATGGTAGGAGAGTATAGCAAGAGTGATTTAATACTTAGAAGTTTAAAGCGAAAATATCCATACGATAATGTTGAATTAACTCTGAAAAAACCAAAAATAATTTACAATCAATCAACGTTGGGACTACCACCTGAGATGACTTCGTGGATGAATTCAGTAATGAAATCGCAATCACAATCGCAAACTCAATCGCAAAAGCAGAACATTTACGCAGACGCAAGAGATACTTCAAATACGATAGGTAATGTGAACTCTGGTATCAGTGCGGGCACAAGCATAATATCAAAAGCTTCAAAAGCAGTTGATTTAGCGAAGGATATCGGCATAGGTGTTCCTCAGACAGTATCTACATTAGCAACTACCGCAAGCGAAATTGGTAAAGTCGCAGGACCTGTGCTCGGCGCAGTCGGCGCAGCTGCATCGGGAGTAAGTTTAGGATTTGATATTGCAAACGCGAAGAAGGAAGGAAAAGTTACATTCGACAATGCAATGAAGATGGCTGATGATGGAACAGGTTTAGTAGCAGGTATCGCAGGAATGTTACCCGGACCGGGCACAGCTGTGGGTGTAGCGTTGAATGTCGGTGAAAAAATAGTAACAGCTCCCTTCAAAGCTTATCATGCAGTGAAAGAAGAAGAGAAAAGAGAAGGAGTGAAACATCTATCAGCGGGTAAATGGGTGAGGACTGTGTTAGGTGAGTTTACTCCCAAGTGGTGGTCGTTGGACATAGGAAGTAAAGAGTGGAAGGATTATTGGAAGGAAGATAAAGCGAAGAGAAAAGCTGCTGCAGAACAGAGAAAGAAAGAAAAAGCTGAGAGAAAAGCTGAGCGTAAAGAGATATGGAAACATGGAACATCAAAGCAGAAAGCTTATGATTTCTTCTTTGGGTAATTCATTGATGTCATCGTTTATTTTTAACGCAAATGAAATGACTGTTGTTCAAAAAGAATATTTCACAGTTCAGTCTCACGTCGATGTGGATACACCTGATGATTCTTTACCAACTCCTATCTATCCTGAACCTCCTCCGTTCGATAATCCTACGAAAATTCCTTCCGCACTAACTCATGATCACTCACCCTTGGTAGGAGAAGAGTTATTACTTACCGATAAGCCCATAGCAGTAGAGAATCTTCCTCAATGGTTTGTCAACTCATCCGCTAAATATAAAAAAATAGTGAGAGTATTAGGTGCAACTGTCAATTGGGTTAATCAAGAAGATTATGTGTTCAGCGATCCTGTTCCTCCCAATCCAGGCTATCGACTGTTTAGCAACATCGTTACAAACGCAAACGTTGTACTACAGACTAACACTATGAATGAGAGACGTAAAACAAAACGAATTATTGGAAAGGAAGGATTTGTGATGATGGTAAACAATTACAATAGTGTGAAAGAATTTGACATCACTAACGAAAACATCAGAGAAATTCAATTCTTTCTTCGTCCTTGGCATTCCTATACGGATAACATTGACACATCTCCGATCGATTTCGTTTGCGAATTAGAGTTACTGCTTATCGACGATTCCTGAAAAATTTAACAGTGATGAAATGAACCGCGTCGTTGAGTCTGTGAATGGAAAAACTGGAGTAATCACAATAAAATCTGCTGATGATTCCATGATAATTAACAACACAGGAACGTATATCACATTACAGTCAACAGGAGGATCAGGAACGCAAGGTCCACCAGGTCCGAAAGGAGATAAAGGAGATAAAGGAGATACAGGAGTGAAAGGAGATAAGGGAGATAAAGGAGATATAGGAGTGAAAGGAGATAAGGGAGATAAAGGAGATACAGGAACGAAAGGAGATAAGGGAGACAAAGGTGATGTAGGTAGTGTAGCAGACTTTGATGGAAATCTTCACACGTCTGAAACGTTGAATTTGACTGGTGAAAAGGGATTGTTTCTGACTACTGCGAGCGATGCAAATCACGGTGGAACAGTGACTTGGAGATGTTGGGATACACACGATGGAACATACGGAAGTCTACAGAACATAGAAATTAAAGTTTCAGATTACTGTATCGAATTCAAAAAAGGAAACGGAGCACGAGCAGAACTTGTTTTTTCTTGATGACGAACGTCGATGAATTATTTTTATTTGTCATAAATGACTTACTCTTACGCAATTAATCGAGGAATACCAATCGTCGAATCTATAAATGGTAAATCAGGAGTGGTAAACATGATAGGTTCAGAATCGATGTTAGTAAAGAACACTCGAGATGGAATAAGACTTGAAGTTCATCCTGATATTGTCGAAGGAATCGGTGGAGGAGGTAGTAGCAGTGATAGTAATCACGCTGGTGAAGGAACATATAGCATAGCTTTGGGATACGATACTATAGCTACAGGACGTAATGGAATTGCTGTCGGTCGTGGAAATCATGTGATAGGAGATGATTCTTCAGCGTTCGGGACTGGTAGTACTGTTAATGCGCTGAACAGTATAGTATTAGGGAATGGAGTAGAATGCACAGAAAATAACCAAATTGTCATCGGAGGGATAGATCAAAATAATATAATAATCAGTGGAAGTTTGTCCGTACCAAGTATTGGTGGATCATCAGAGGGAGGACTTCCGATTTCGACTGTGGATGGTAAACCATTACTTATCCAACCTATGAATTATCAACCGAAAGTAGTCATAGGAGGAAATTATTACGGAAATGCAGGTAATGCTCCTTCGACTAACGAGAGTCTTAAAGTCTATGGACGTACAACACTTGAAGGAAATCTGAATATTGGTTCAAGCGGAAGTGATAAAAAATTGTATTTGAACGGAAATGAAATCACTGGGGATAATGGTCATCCTGGTGGAGGAGAGTATAGTATTTGTTTAGGTAGTGATAGCACTGTCACAGGTGAAGGTAGCGTAGCAGTTGGTAATAATAACACAGTCAGCGGAGGATATAGTTTTGCTGTAGGAGACGGTAATATAGTAAATAAAGATAGAAGCTTTGCTTTAGGTAATAACAATGTGGTTGACGGAGAGAATAGTATTGCAATTGGATTTGGAATTGCTGAAAATAATGGACTTGGAGATAACGCAATTCATTTAGGAGGACAAGTCCATACTGTTATTATCAAAGGAAAAGCAACGATAGGAATCAATGATGAAGAGAATTTAACTGTAATCGGAAAAACGACCATAGGTGACGACAGTATTGATGGAAGTTTGGAAGTACTCGGTGAAGCAAGAATTGGTAGAGATGGAACAGAAACTACAAATCTCCGCGTTTATGGAAAATCAGAAATTCCCGGTTATAGAAAAATAGTAAATCCAACATCAACAGCACAAGATACCGGTGAGACTTGCTTCGGCAAAACTGTGTACATCAAACTATGGGAAGGTTACGCGGATGGTTTAGTGGAAGTTCAAAATTTTTTCCCAACGAACGATTCGAAGTTTGTATTGGTCGGAGGGTACGATACGACATCAGTTCCGATTCCCTTCTACGGAGCATCTAATTACAAATGTCTTATAACTAAAGGGGGTACTTCGTTGATGGTAGATTTAGCTGCTACCAGCTCAGGAGCACCTCGTGAAGTAAAGGCCTGGGTGAAATACGCTGATGACTGAGAGAAGTTCGTAAATATTTTTGAGTTTTAGTGAAAGTCGTTAGTGAAAATCGTGAAAATTTAACAAGGACGGATTTCCGACCTCGTTTTGAAATCGTGTTTTCGCTGGTGGTTCATGAATGAAAATCGTGAAAAGTGTGCTATCCGAGAAACCGGAGGGCTATTGAAATCGTGTTTTCTGTTTTCGCTGTTGAGTGAAAATTGTGATTTCACACTGACTCAAATCTTATCTGAGGTCGTTTTTGACCTTCTCAAATGTCATCTGACATTTTATTTAGCTGATTTTCTCTCATAGTTGATTGACTCAAAAGGCTCATTTTCGACCGAAGTTTAGTGATTTTTAGCGGTTTCGAGGGTGAATTCCGTTAAGGCCAGTCGTTTTTGGACCACTTTGACTCAACATGACATTTATTTCGACCTCAGATAAAAACTATACATACTCTATACTACTGACCTGCCCTCGGTGCCGTTAGTGCTGCATCAAGCGGTGTCAGTCTTGGGTTCGATATTGCAAATGCAAAGAAGGAAGGAAGAGTGACGTTCGATAATGCTATGAAAATAGCGGATGATGCAACCGGTGTAGTATCAGGAATCGCATCTATGTTTCCAGGTCCTGGCTCGGCTATCGGTCTTGGACTGAGTATCGGTGAGAAAATCGTTACAGCTCCATTTAAAGCTTATCATGCCGTGAAGGAGGAAGAGAAAAGAGAAGGAGTGAAGAAATTGAGGCCAAGTGTATGGATGAGCACAGTGTTAGGAGAATTCACTCCAAAATGGTGGACATTAGATATTGGAAGTAAAGAGTGGAAACAGTATTGGAAAGACGATAAAGCGAAGAAAAGAGCAGCAGCAGAACAGAGTAAGAAGGAAAAGGCTAAACGTAAGGAAGAACGTAAGGAGATATGGAAGCACGGAACAGCAAAGGAGAAAGCATTAGATTTCTTCTTCGGAAAGTAGATTTTAACACCAGTAAAATGTCAGTGGTCAAAAAAGAATACCTTACTGTAGTGTCAAAACCGAAGGTCTGGGATACAAGCAAAGGAGATGTTCCTGATCCGGACGATCCATTTCCGCCAGATCCATACTATCCATTTACTCCACCTGATCCACCAACAACTGACCCCGACGATCCTGATTTGTCTGTCGATCCACCTACACCTGTTATGCCGGGGCCACCAACTGCTCCTCCCGATGTCGATCAAATAATCCTTAACTCTAATGCTGTAGCAAAATGTGTATTACCGATGTGGTTCATAAATGCTCCACAGAAGTACAGGAAAATTATTCGAGTGTTGGGGGCAACAGTAAATCAAATCCTTATAGATGAGGATGGGAAGTTAACTCTAAAAGAAGACCCTGTTGCACCTGGCTATAGGGTTTTCAGTAACATAGTCTCCAACTCACCAAACGTAATGATATCAAGAAGAACCCCGAGCCCAATTAAAGATTTTGCGTCTGAACTGAAACGCCAAGACGCGACACCAGATGAATATGCCAACATTTACTTGAAAGGATGGGCTGAGGCAAAGAAACTGAAAATGGCAACCACTCATCCGTCAAAGCCTGTAAAATCGGCAAAAGCACCAAAACCTGCAAGATCTTCTAAGATGCCAAATACGGCATTGAAATCACCCGCTCCCCCTCCCGTTGGCCCCCAAACACTGAATCCAGCCGCCAAATTCACACGCTGGGATCATATCGAACACTATAACAAAAATGATGTTGAAATAATGATTGCCCCAATTCTCTACCTTATTCAGTCCGATTTCAAACAAGGAGTGAGTGGATGTGTTGCAATACTTCTCCAGGGCATCAATTGCGGTCGCAGATGGCGAGACCGCAGCAGCTGCACGCGACAAATGAGTACGACGACTTCGTTACCGACAAACCGCACTATTTCAATCACGCTAAGTGTCGGCAAATGTGCTACCGGTACCAAAAACAGGACGAAAAGGCCAAGCGGGACATCAAAAATATAGTGTCAATT
>BNWK01000057.1 GCA_025998775.1 Alphaproteobacteria bacterium
TTGTGTGTGTGTGTGTGTGTGTGTGTGTGTGTGTGTGTGTGTGTGTGTGTGTGTGTGTGTGTGTGTGTGTGTGTGTGTGTGTGTGTGTGTATGTGTGTGTGTGTGTGTGTGTGTGTGTGTGTTTATGGTGAAATGTGGATAATATCTCTCCTTTTTTGTTGTGAAAGACAAAATACACCAACCTGGGTGAGGATGCTGCTATTGATGTTGGTGGAGTGACCAAAGGTTTTCCCTCTCTTACCCCCCCCCCTTTTTTTTTTTTTTTTTTTTTTTTTTTTTTTTTTATTTTTTTTTTTTTTTTCTTTTTTTTTTTTTTTTTTTTTTTTTTTTTTTTTTTTTTTTTTTTTCCCTTCTTGGTTTTATTATCACTGTCAGTATTTGGTCCTCTTTTTCTTTTCTTTTTGTTACTAATATTTTCATCACCATCATCATCATCATCCACATAGACTACCATGATATCCCCAAATGGCCTTCCGTCTGTCACCACATCATAAACTCACACACATACTTACACACATACACACACATACACATACACACACACACACACACACATAGAGTTGTCCCCAATAGATAGGTCTGTATATAGATATAGACAGATAGATAGACAGATGGATATATAGATAGATATAAGACTGCATCGCACTTCATAGACTCCCGTAGTCGCTGGGTCCATTCATTTCATGGAATTACACAAAGTTTATCTTCCTGCACTAGCCATTCGTTGTGAGATTCCCCTCCCCCCACAAAAGCGCACTGCATGCAGAAATAAATAATTAGTAACTAAGTGAATAATTAAGTCAAAAAAAAAAAGTAAATGATAGGACGCTTGAAAAAACATCCAGCATGGAAGAAAAGCAGTGAACACGAATAGAGAGAAACAACTGAGTAAAACAGTCAAGAAAAACAGTAAGCACATATCAGAGATATGCTGTCAATACTAAACAAACACAGACCAAACAAACATTAGCAACAATGTATCAATCAAAGTAGCCACCACCAGCATCCCATTCCAGCCACCCAACATTCACATAAGCCAGAAAAACAGTGTCCAATTGCAAAAACACACACACACACACACAGACAATTTAAACAACCGCCCGCATCCCTCCCCCCCTTCTTCTGTGATTGAGTTTCCTTTCCACCCCCAATATGTATTACGTTTCCTTTTCCTATCATCAACTGCACTCAAACACGCATGAGCAAATAGATAGATAGATATGCAGTCACACACATAATTGATTGAACAGCTGCCTGCATCTCCCTCCTGTCGAGTTTCCAAAACCCTTTATTCTTAAGGTGTCACTTTTTTTTTCCTACCACCAATTACACTCAAAACTAACACACGAGCAAATAGATAGATAGACAGACAGATAGAAAGATATCCAAATCACGTACAAATAACCAACCGCCAAACATCCCCCTTCTGTGATAGAGTGGGAGTGGGCATTAGGCATTCTGGTCTACAAGACAAGAGATAACCCCCCTTTTAAAGAATGACTAATTTGAGTAATATATGGTCTGAGAAATTAAAAACCAGAACAAAAAAAAAGAAAAACCAACGTAAGTGTGAGATATCGTTGAAGTAAAAACAAGGGCAACTCGATGGAGGATGACTTTTTAAAAAAAACAACTTTTCAATTAAAAAAAAAAGATAAATTCTAAAAAAAAGAAAAATATCTCACTTCAGCCAAGTCTCCCAATATTGCTGTAGGAAAAAGAAAAAAAAGACAAGACAAACACTAAGCGTAACCCAATACCACCACGTTTTAATATGTCAAAGAAACCACTCTAATTCGAAATAAAATCTTCCAAAAATCCTAAGGTTGTTGTGATTTCACTCAATCTTTTTACCAACTTTTTGAAAACATGATTTTATGAAAGAGTGAATGCAGCACAATGAGTGCAAAAGATGAAGAATACAAAGATTATTCTGAAATAAAGAGAAAATCTCGTCAAAAGCATGTTTCAGGTTCTGAAAATTGCAAAAAGTCTTTAAATGAAGAAAATATGCAAAATAAGCTTCCGTCGAGAGGAGCACCAGAAATAAGATGTTTTTTTGTCTAAATTTTTTTTGTACTTGAGTTTGTTATAGCCCTTGCAGATAAACAAGCTTCCTACAAAAAAAATAAACAAATTTTAGAAGACATGAAGAATAACAACACGGCTAAAAGAAGTGTGGTGGAGATTTGTGGAGCTATAAATTCCACAGGTGATGGAAAAGAAGTGAAGAAATTACTTTTAGCAGATTTAGAGAGTTTGGTGTGTGTATTTGTATGTGCATGTCTGTGTTGTGTGTGTTTTGTGTATGTGTGTGTGTCAGTGTATGTATGTCTGTATGTGAGTGTGTGTGTGTGTGTGTTGTGTGTGTGTGTGTGTGCGTATGTGTGTTGTGTGTTTGTGTGTGTGTATGTCATGCTGTGTTTGTGTATGTCGTGTGTGTGTGTGTGTGTATGTCTTGTGTGCGTGTGTGTGTGTGTGTGCGTGAGTGTGTGCTGTGTGTTAGTTAGTGTGTGTGTCTGTGTGTGTATTTGTATGTGTTGTGTGTATTTTGTGTGTGTGTGTGTGTGTGTTCAATGTGTGTATGTCTGTATGCGAGTATGTGTGTGTGTGTATGTGTTTTTTTTGTGTGTGTTTTGTGTGTGTGTGTGTGTTTTGTGTGTGTTTTGTGTGTGTGTGTGTGTGTGTGTGTGTGTGTGCGTTGGTGTGTGTGTTGTGTGTGTCCGTGTGTGTTGTATGTGTGAGTGTCCGTGTTGTGTTTCTGTGTGTATGCGCTGTGTGTGTGTGTGTGTGTTGTGTGTTTGTTTGTGTGTATGTGTGTGTGTGTGTATATGTGTGCGTATGTGTGTTGTGTGTGTGTGTATGTCGTGTTGTGTGTGTGTGTGTCTTGTGTGTGTGTGTGTGTTGCGTGTGTGTGTGTTGTGTGTGTGTGTGTGTGTTGTGTGTGTGTGTGTGTGTGTTGTGTTTTTGTGTGTTTGTGTTGTGTGTGTGTGTGTGTGTTGTGTGTTTGTTTGTGTGTATGTGTGTGTGTGTGTATATGTGTGTGTATGTGTGTTGTGTGTGTGTGTATGTCGTGTTGTGTGTGTGTGTGTCTTGTGTGTGTGTGTGTGTTGCGTGTGTGTGTGTTGTGCGTGTGTAGTGTGTGTATGTATGTGTGTGTGTGTTGTATTTGACCTATGTTGTCTGAGTTTATTAGGGTAGAAAAATACTTATTTGTTTTTCAGTTACACGCCTGCTAAGAGAGTCACCGAACTGCTGAAGTTCAGCTTCAAAGGTGTTCTTACTCCACTTTACTTCTCACACAACTCGACGCGAACGGAGATGCTGACTTTCGCGTTTGCCCCAGACTCGAGCAACAGATTAATGGCTTCCCCATGCGAACGTGTCCCTATGAAAGTAAGGTGAGCACAGCACCTCCATCCAAGAAGGATTCGAAAACCCCAGGTCCTCAGATGCGCGACAAGAACATCAACCGGGCGGCCTGGGCAGAAGCTAACAGCACAGAAGACTCGGCGAAGTTCTGCGCAAAAGCAAACATTCATGTGCCAAAAGAAAGGAAAGCAAAAGAAATAAGCAAGAAGGGGAGAGGAAAAAGTGCTGCTGCGGGGAAAAAAGAAGTGGGGGAAAAAAAAAACAGGACTCAAGTAAAGAGAGTGTGAGAAAGGGGAAGAAAAGGAAAACGGAGAAGGGGAAAAGATATAATGGGAAGGATGGAGAGGGAGAGCGAAAGAATGAAAACAATAGTAAAAGAGAAGTGGTAGAATGGAAAAAGAAGCAGAAGTTGAGGGGAAGGAAAATGAAGATGGAAAAGAGAAAAAGGCTTATAACTGGGCAGTTGATGATTTCGTCAAAGGGTAGGATGGCGGGGTGTGGTTGACCCTCCTTTTCACGCAGATACCTTTTTTATTTTTATTTTTATTTTTCTTATATGTATGGGTGTGTATTCCTTTCATTCCCCCACCATTTGCTCTCTCTCTCTCGTTGTGTTTATTGTATCTCTTTGCTTTTTTTTTCTTCCGCTGTATATTCTATGTGCCTTGTGGTACGTCAACACTGACCATATTTTTTTTTTTCCTTCAATATTTTTCACTTCATCGATTGCTGGCGCTTTCCTTTTTTTTTACTAATATGTTTTCCTTAGTTTTCTTGGCTGAGAATGATCCTGCTATCTTTGCGTTGTAAAGACAGGACAAACCAGAACAGGTTTCTTTTCAGCACATTTTAAAAAAAAGGGTCCAGCAGTCCTTTGCAGTCTTGTTGTCATTTCGGAAAAAAAAAGGAAGAATAAGCAAGGAAATGAAAAAAAGAAGCAAGGGAGAGAAAAAGAAAAAAAGCGTCATAAAGTCAGTTTTTTGGTGTCATTAATATTCTCAGGTTGTTGTGTCATCTTTAGAGCGTTGTATTCTTTTCTCGAATGTGCTGGAGTAGAGCGACTTAACAGAGAGGATGTCAGCACATAATAGTCTTTAAGTCTTAATTTTTTAAATAGAATTAATATTTTCAGAAACATTCAAAATATGAAAAACCTAGAATGTGAAGTTTGGGGGCGGGGGGGCGTGGAAGCGGTTCGCATTCTTTTTTAATATTTCTTTTTTTGTGGGGAAACCGAAATTTCTTCAAAAAACAAATCACTATTTCCATTCTTATCCAATCTTATGTACAAAATATAGAATAAAACAAAAAAGAACTTGTTTATATCTGTCATCGTATTAGTAACTAATGTGTCAGCTGTTCTCCAAATCGGTGAATGTAATCTTTTAAATATTTGAACTAGGTCTCTTTACCATTGAAAAGTCTTTGACTGATACTACTCTGTTACGCTACCAGATTACCCATTGCCCACTCCCAGTGTCCCAGCGGTATGATGCGGAGGGCATCATTTGCAGGACAGTGCCTGTGGGGGGCAGATACCTGATATCTGGGTGTTGCAAAGAAGAAGAAAATGAACAAACAAAAATTATAATGCACACGGAAAGCAATTGAATGCAAATATAACTGGTAAATACAATGCAAAACCAACAATACTGTTCGGGCTTTCACTGCAAATTTAAGCAAAATTATTTTACTTGCCACTCAATTAGGCTTGGGAATTCCTCACATTACTAAGTAAGTTTGAGATTTTCTTGGTTACGTAGTCTAACTAGAGCTTTTTAAAAGCTGCTTTTAAGATGTCTTTTGACAACGTGATGGATGATTTTTTGTTTTCATTAAATGCTGACTTATCTTCGGATAGTTTTATGCCTCTTTCAAGTTTTCCTTCTGATGATACGTCTGTTTCCACTGATAACGATTTCGTGTCGTTTTCTTCTTCTTCAAGAGATATTAATTCAAATTCATCTCCTGCTTCAAAGCCGTCTTTGAAATTGTCTCCTCCTCCTTTAAATCCATCTCCTCCTACTTTAAATCCGTCTCCTCTTCCTTTAAATCCATCCCCTCCTTTGAAACAGTCTCTTTCCTTGAAACCATCTCCTCTTTTAGATCTCTCTCCTTCTTTTTCTTATTCGTTGCCTTCGTTTGATTCTCATTCTACTTTTTCTTTACCGTCAACATCCAGTTTTTCAAATCAAACATTGTCATCTTTTTCTTCTGCACCTTTTAACAAATTCATAGGAGGGAGTGATGATATTTCCGAAAATGTGGGTAATACCTTCAATGACGATGATGATTTAGAAAAATATACAGATGATCTTTATGAGAACAATGTCAGATCACAGAATGTTTTTGGGCCAGATGGGAATTGGAAAAAAAAGAAGGTGAAAAAAGTAAATTTCAAAAAACGAACAGTTTTGCGAAAGCGAGTAACAAGAAACACAGCTGTACCTCCTTCATCAACACGGTCTGCCAACCATTCCTTTTCAATGTCTGGCAACGTTCCAAAAAAGTTCCTTCTTTCATATCAGAAAACTGGAAATCGTCGAATGGATTTTGCCCGAGCCAATGCTCCTGTGATAAATTTTTCACCAACCGGCGAAGCTGTTAAATATGATGGAGAAAACTCAAATTCTTCTTCTTTACCCACTCCTCAGGTTCTTGATTTACAAGAAGATCTGATTGACGATAATGAGGTTATTGAAAATGAAGAAAATGCTGTATTAGGTGATGAAAATATTAGTAACAAAAAGAAAAGAAAAAGAGGACCAAATACTGACAGTGATAATAAAACCAAGAAGGGAAAAAAAAAAAAAAAGAAAGCAAAAAAAGTGAATAAAAGAAGAAAGGAAGATGATAGTGATGTTGAGGAAGTGGAAGAAGAAAAGAGAGAAGAAATTAAAGACAATGATAAAGAAGATGAAGGTGAAGGAAGCGCCTCTAAACCTCTCCAACACCCAACATCAATCAACCTCGAACATACACACCGAGCATCGAAGCGTACTTCCTCCTCCTCCTCTTCTTCTTCTTCTTCGTCTAATTCCTCTTCTTCTTCTTCGTCTACTTCCTCCACTTCCTCCTCCTCCTCACCATCCATTTCCTCTTCCCAGGCCTCATCTATTCCGTCTTCCTCATCCACTTCTGCTTCCAAAACTCCATCTACTTCTACTAAAACAGTCAAGCCAAAAGGGAAAGGTAAGGAGAAAGAGAAGCAGAACGATGAGGAGGACAAAGAAGAGGAAGAAAAAGCACGACCGTACAACGGAGGCTATGGGCTGGATGTCTTTGCATTTGCCGATGAAGAGGATTTCGTCACATCTTCGCTGTATATTTCTTCTTCCGATGCACTGTCTACCTCTTCCTCTTCCTCTTCTTCCCCTGCCTCCTCCTCTTCTTCCTCCCCGTCCACTCCTCTCGCTTCTGCTTCTGCCTCAGCTGCTCTTCCGTCCTCCCTTCTACGTCTCCATCGCCGCTTGCTCCAGCACCAGCACACCGTGTATTTCGCCTCCTCTCTATTGCATGCACTGTCCTTCTCTCTCTCGCGCGACGTTGCCAACAGTAACAGTGGCAATTACAACAACAGCGGCAGCATCGTCTACACGCCTGCTCATAGGCATGGTCACAATCTCATCAGCGCATTTTTTCCTCCTCCTTTGTTCGCAAACAAGTTCGTGTTGCTAGTTTTTCAGTCATTTGCCTTCTTCCACTCGTACGCACCGTGCTTGAATCAGCTGCTTGCATCGTCGTCGTCGTCATTGTCTTCTTCTTCTTCTTCTTCCTCCTCTTCTTCTTCTTCCTCCTCTGCTGCTGCTGCTGCTTCTTCCTCTTCATACATGTATCTCACTGCTGCAACTTCCCACAGCGACCTTGTGGAGGCGCTCAAACAGTCTCTCAGTGTAACCTCAACTCTCTCCTCCTCCTCCTCCTCCTCCTCCTCTTCCTCCTCTTCGTCCTGCCCCCCTTCCAGCTCTACTATTCCTCCCCATTTCCTGTGCTGTTCGCCGGACTTCCTCGAGTGTGAGGCTTTTTCTCTCGTGTTTGCGCAGGGAGGCGATGCATGCGACGAGGATGGAGAAGGAGGAGGTGGTGGTGGTGGCAATGGTTCCGGTGGTGAAGGAAATGGGGACGTTGATGGAGATGTAGTAGAAAGGGAGGAAGGTGGAGAATATGATAATGGCAACAACAGTGGTGGTGTGCAGTGTAGTGGTTTCTCTTCTTCCGCTCCTCCCTCTTCCCCTCCCACTTCTCCGCTACTCTCTTCTTCTTCCTCTTCTTCCTCCCCCACTGCCGCTGCTTCTGCTTCTGCTTCTGCTTCTGCTTCTGCTCCCGTGCAGCTGCAGGTGGCGTGCGTGTGTCTCTTCGCCGCTGAGCAGTATGTCGACTACGGAGGCGCCGCGGCGACAGACGCAGGCGCGCGCCTGAGCACGTTCTTCCACGGACTGATGCGGTACTACAGAGAGAGAGAGAGGGAGAGAGAAGAACTCCCACTCCCACACCCACACCCACACCCACACCCACACCCACACCCACTCACCGCGGCGCAACAACAGACACAAGCGCTGGCGGTGGCCGAGGGATCACTCCGCAGAGGCCTGTGTCCGTACACAGCGGCGCTGCGACAGAGCACGCTACTGCTGTTGTGTGCGCCAATGTCAGCAGACGTGTTTGCACAGTGGTTTGCGCCGGCGGTGGAGGGGGTGCTGGAAAGGGTGGAGGAGGAAGAGGAGGAGGAGGAGGTGGTGGTGGTGATGG
>BNWK01000058.1 GCA_025998775.1 Alphaproteobacteria bacterium
CTCTTCGCCGTCGTCACCCTCTCCCTCACCCCCGCCCTCGCCCTCGCCTTTGTAACGGTTTTCACTCCCTTCCGAGCTCACAGCGGCTTTAATCCGGTCCCAAGCGTTCTTTGCGGCACCAAGACGGAAACGTATGTCGGAGGCGCGGTAGTGGTCGTAGAGGAAGCAGACGGCATCGAAGTGGCCTTCGACGACGGGGGAGCCGACAGGGTGGGCGTAGCACTGTTCTATGCACACGAAGACTCTGAACAAAGGAAAGGAAAAGGAAAAGGAAAAGGAAAGGAAAAAGGATAAACATCAAAGAAGGAAGAAAGGAATGAATAAGAGTGGGGATGAACGAGTAGGAGGGTGGCGAGGAGGAGGGAAAGGAGCAGCAGGAGGAAGTAGTGGTGATTCGATGATGGAGGAGTTGTGGAGTGGAGACGATAGCGGAAGTGATAGCAATTGGGAGGATGAAGAAGAGTTAGAGGATTTCAAGGACGAGAACAGCGAAGGGGAACACTCAGATAAATCGTGCGATAGAGATACAAACACAAACACAACAAACACACAGGATAGTGATGCAGACAGCGTGTGGGAGCAGACCGATCCGAACTGCAGCGATACGGAAAACACGAGCATGGTGGAGAGTCGCTGCACCACCAGCGAAAGCGAGTCCATCAGTCGCGAGGGGAGTGAGACGACGGGTGATGATGACGACAACAACCTCAGTAACTCTTGCTTGGTGGCCAAAAAGGCCGACGGGACGATAAGCGGACCTGGGGCTGGTACGGTTTTGTTCTTGGAGGTAGTGAAGGATGTAGATTCTCTTTTTCCCGTCTCTGTATCCATACCGCCATCATCTTCCTCCTCCTCCTCTTCTTCTTCTTCCTCCTCCTCCTCCTCCTCCTCGTCCTCATCCTCGTCGTCATCCACGCAAAGCCTCTTCGCGATTACGGAGGAGATGGAGGAAGACGTGTTGAGCTTGCACTCAAAGGGGGAAGGAGAGACGGAGAGGGAAGAGCTGGAGGATAGGAAAGTACTTCAAGAGAAGAAGAAGCCAGGCATGGAAAGGAAAAACTCTGGCTTGAGTAAAAAAAGCACGCACCTAAATGCAGCATCATCAGGAAGAAAAGGCAGGAAGAGAGAGAGAGATGAAGAAATAGGGGATGTGGAAATGATGGAATCGGACGATAGTAACTTATTATCGACGGGAGGGGGGAAAGACACTCATGCTTATCAGCAGCCACACTCACTGCGTTCCCACCGTTATCGCCACCCTCATCGTCTCCGTCGAAAGTCCAGCAAAAGCAGCAACAGCAGCGGTCTTCACAGCCTTCATCGAAATTCCAGCAAAAGCAGCAACAGCAGCAGTCTTCACACCCTTCGTAGAAGTCACAGCCGCCATAGTAATCACAGCAACAACAGTAGTAGCCGCAGTAGTATTCACACCTGCCTTAGTAGTAGTCTCAGCTGCAGTCGTCGTAGTGGTCACACCCGCCTTAGTAATCGCAGCCACCGCTTCACTCGCCACAACAGTTGCTCATCGAACTCCAGCTCTGTGGTAGAGTTTGATCGCGTTCACTCGCATGGCCGCCATAGCCGCAGCAACGCACAATCCTCCCACGCGAAATCCACAAGGCGTCTTATCCGCATTCCTCCCACAATTAAGCATTCTCCTCCCCACACACATCATCGCACGCACACTGGAGATGGGAAGCAGAGAAAGAAGAGGAAGCAGAGGGTAAAAGGAGGAGGAAGGCAGGCGGAGCTGGAAAAGAATCTGTCGTTGTTTCCTGCAAACAAAATGACACTGATTATTCTTTGCTCATACATGCTTGCCGATACGAATGCAAAGACGCGGTATACTCTTTGTTTTTTCGTTGTTTTTTTATATCCTTTTTGCTTTGTTGATGTCATAGCATGCTCTTCTATTCCTTACCTTACCATCGACCTTTTTTTTTTTTTTTTTTTCCTAATCCCATCCCAGTGAAAAAGCCGCGATGCTGATGACGGAGCTGCTGATGGATTCCTGCAGCGTCTCTGAGACACAGCTGCCTGCTCTTTTCGAGGACCACAATAATGAGCGGAGCTTCACTGGCATGGGTATCACCCTTGGCGCCGGCGCCGGCGCCGGAACCAGCGGGGGCGTGAGTGCAGCAAACGCGCAAGGCGTAGGCACCAGCAGACATGTGCATGTGGATGCGCGCTTAGGTGATACTGCAGGTTTACACTCGCATACACACGATGAGAACGAAGGATTAGGTGAAAGCGAAGTTAAAGAAAGTAGGAGAAAAGAAAGGGAAAATAGGAATAAGAAAAGAGGTTTAAAAAGAGAAAGGGTAGGCTACTTTACTAAGTACAATGAAAGTAATGACATGAAAGCAGGAGACGATTCTTCTTCTTCCTCCTCTTCCCCATTGTCATACACTTCTAAGTCCTCCTCCTCTTGGTCTTCCTCTACCTCTATCTCTGCCTCTCCGTCATCAGTAGTCGGTCAATCACCTCAGTCCGCGTCTTCTTCTTCTACTTCCCACGCCACAGTTTTCTTCAACGCCTCCATGTTCGAGTTGTTCATTTCCATCGTGCGGAAGCTGCGTATCGTCCCTTCTTCGTCCTCATCAGCCCTATCGAGCATCCAACACCTCATCATAAAATTCTTCTCACACTACTTCCCACTTCTTTGCGTCTCCTTCGTGCGCGAGATCTTTCAGTGCCTCAGCATTGTCGGTGTGTGTGAATGTGTGGACGGGTGTGGGTATGTGTATGTGTGTGTTTCGCGTGGTGTGGTTGTGAATACATACCACGTCCTTTCCCATCCTTTCCTTTGCATTGCAGGGACGAACCACGGCACATCGGTGCTGCTGTCTCTCATCGCACCCTTCCTGTCTGCGCTGACTATCGACGACCCTTTCTTCTACCCTATCATCCGCCATCTTATCTGCCTCACCATGGACTATGCCTCCACCGAACTGGGCACTCCTGGGTATGCTGTGTGGATGGATGGATCGCCTTTGGGCACTCCTGTGTATGCTGTGTGGAATGAAGATGCGTAGACTTACTTACTCGCCATTCGTATTTAATCAGTGTAACTGCTCTCTTTCATTTTCTATTATTCAGGCTTGGAAATGTTTTTAACACTATTTGGAAGCAGATTGCAAGGAGGAAATCAAATGTTCAAGCGGTTCATTATTTTTTTTTCGTTCTCAATGTTACTATTGTTATTATTATTATTGTTATTATTATAATATTATTATTATTATTTGTTTTCACAAATTGCTTTAACAGACGCTACTTTTTCTGGTGTACTCCCTGCGCCAGTGTGGGATCGATCCTTCCTTGGCTTATTTTTATGCTTCGAAGAACATGAGCCTTTACAGAAAAGCTCCCCTGGCGGAGTACATGGAACTCGTTGTGCTCGAGAATGCCATGTCTCATAGAGGAAAAGTGGACTCCGCTGCTCCTTCCTCTTCTTCTTCCTCTTCTTCTGATACGTCTTTTTCTTCCACATCATCATCTTCTTCTACTTCTTTTCTTCCCACTTCTACGAAATACCCTTCCTCTCCTCCACCTTTTTCTTCCTCCTCCTTTTCCACTGTTGCTCCTGATTCTCACAAGACTTGTGCTGCCGACGTTGATGTGAAAAAAATATCGTCCTCGTTCTCCTTAAGCGCTCTACTTCCCTCTGGGCCCTGCAGCTCAGCGGCATCCGCCCCCTCACTTCTCCAGACTCCTCCCGACGCCGCCTGCTGTTGTCCTGTTCCCTCCACTTCCGCCTCTTCATCTCCTTCCGGCGCTATCTCAGCCTGCTACTCTCCTCACTCCAGCCCGGCATCCTCCCAGGCTTTTGATGGGCAGCTTTTGTCTCACATGCCCGTCCCCACCGACGTGCAGCAGCAGCAGCAGCAGCAACAGCAGCAACAACAGCCCTTATCGTGTCCGTCGATGTCGAGCAGTGCCCTTGTTGTATTATCCACCCCTGCTGCCAATCCCCGCTGCCCATCCCCCTCGCTTGGGACATCCTTGTCGCCGAGCTTGCCTGCCTTCCCTGCCGCCGGTTCTTTCAGGAGCCCCAGCGCATCTACACCGACATTTACCCCACTCCAGGAGGATACGCCATGTTCATGTTTCCCCCCTCTCAACCCCGACTTCTCCACGACGTCGCCACGTGTCTCGACGTGCTCTCCCTTGTGCCAGTCCTCTGCAGTGGGTTTTTTTTTTTTTTTTTTTTTTTTTTTTTTTTTTTTTTTTTTTTTTTTTTTTTTTTTTTTTCTTTTTTTTTTTTGTTTTGTTTGTTTGTTTCTATGCATGTGTTTATGTCTTCTGTCTGAATGCTTTGGTGTGAGTGCAGGCTCAGGCACCAACACCATTATGAACGCCCGCCCTACTCCGCATCACAAACGCTCTGTTACGGAGTTCTCCTCCTCGTCTTGCTACTCTGCCAACTCCGGTCAGGCTCCACCTGAAGCGTGTTCCTTCTCCTTCGCTCGCTCTTTTGCCACCACCACAGCCCATACTTCGCCATTCTCTGCCGGATTGAAGCATTTGTCGCCTTCTCCGTCTTCATCAGTGTATTTCCCCTCACCTCCAACATCCTCCCCACCAGCGTCACTGACTTCCTCTTGCTCTGTGTCTTCCGTTGCCCCTGCTTCTTCTTCTTCTACTGCTGCTGTCGCCGCTTCCACTCCCGCTGCTGCTCTCGGCTCCAGTTCCAGCCACAGCGTACGCAAACGCCCGTCAGGCTCGCTTCTGCAGCAGTCATACATCATGCCCACACCCAAGAAAGACGAGGACGATGGCATTGAAGACGGGATCACTCTTTCAATCCCGTCAGATGACGTTGACGATGTCGTATCCGCTGCAGTAACCTACCTGAATACTGGTGGTGGTGGTGAAAGTGGTCCTGGTGCTGGTACAGGCTCAGTCACAAGCGCAGGCGTGGACACCACATGTTGTGAGGGCCTTCACCCAGCGCACCTCCAGTCGTCTGAACATGCCGCAGCACAGTCAAGATCTCCTTTATTGTTCCCTTCATCGCACTTCTCATCCTCTTCTGTCAGCACAGGCGGGTCTTTCTTCTCTCCAGACACAACAGCACTTTCTCAGCCTCACGTTCCTCCACCTGTTTGGGTCACGACATCCTCACATCATCAAACATCATACGCTTTTTCTGCGTTGTCTGGCCCTGTGAATTCAACGATGGATGTCCAGAATCTACACCAAAGCACTAACGCGAATAACTGCACACGGGTCTCTACTTCCTCATCTTCTCTCACTTCGTCCTCGGTATTCACAGAATCACGCAACGCTCTTCTCGCATATTCTCTGCAGGCCACTGCTGCCGCGCCTCCGTTTGGGTGTGGGTACAAAGCACCACTAACTGCTGCGGAATGTTTCGCCCCCGCTTCAAATGCCGCATCAACACATGACCATACGTCTGCTGCAGCAACGCCCTCATCCTTCCTCTCATACACACTCCCGGCTGTAAACTCGACACTGTCATCATCCTCGTCTCCATATTCCGCATGGTCCTCCTCCACACACTACTTCAACTCGTCTTCACACTCCGGACTCGCTGCTTGTCTCTCACTCATCTTGTCCATGTTTTGCTCAGAAAGGTCTGTTCGTTTGTACGTGTTGTTTATTCTCTTATTCGTTTCATTCCTGATATTTTTTTCTTTTTCTTTTTCTTTTCTTTGTTTTATTTCATTCCATTGCATGTATTGATTATGTCGTTAAGGCCACGCACGACACTCATGACTCTCCGAAAGTTTGAAGAGCCCTCAGCTGTGCTTCCTGTGATCCTTCGCTACGTTCGGGTGTGTTTGTGTTCACACTTCTCTCTTCTTTCCTTTTCATTCATGAGTCTGAATCGATTGAACACATCAATATTTCTTTTTTAAAGTTGCGGGAATTATATGCTATAGATCACGCCAATCGAATAATGCGGTCGTACCTCCTTTCAGAAGAAGCCCCTCTGGTGGAGCAGAGTAAGAAGAAGAAACTGAAGGCGAATGTGAAAGTGAAAAGAAAGGGGGAGCAGAAAGAGAGTGAAGAAAGAATTGCGCTGGGGAAAATAAGAGAGAAGGAAAAGGAGGACGAAAAAAGGGTTGTTTTGGTAGATGAAAAGAACGAGAATACAGGTGTCACCAATACTCCTTTTAGCAAGACTGAAGTTAACACCAGAGAGGCTGTTTTGCCTCCGGTGAAGAAAAGAGAAGGAACAGGGATAGGTTGGATTTGTTCATTGTTTATTTTTCCTTTTAGTTCAGTTTCGTTAAAGCGTGTGTTTATTTTTTTTTGTCATTTCTGACTATTTTTCTGTTTGTTCACACACGTAGGGACGGTCCTGTTCAATCTGGACATGATTTTCGAAGAGCTTGATGCGCAACTCTTAGCATTGAATGATGAAGATGAGGATTTGGATGGCGAAAAAAGTTTGGGAAAGGAAGAATGTGCTTCTGCTGTTGGAAATGGGGGGGATTCTGGAAAGAAAAATGTGAGGGAGAAGGTGAAAGTTGTGAATTTGTTGGATGATGTCACTAACGATGAGGAGTATGCGAAATTGGTAAAGCAGGCTGTCGAAAAGGTGGAAGCGGATAAGATAGAATCCAAGAAGGGAAAAGATGAGGGAGCAAGCAAAAAGAAGGAAATGGCCGAGAAAGAAAGAAAGAAAAGAAGTCATAAAATCGGTAAGAGGAGGAGAAACTTTGATCAGACTCATGAGAGTAAGAGTGCCGTTGTTGTTGTTAATATGAGCAGTAAGAACGCGACATCGTCATCATCATCATCGGTCAAGCGGTGGCGGCGGATGTCTGATGCAGAACATTGTGCTTGGTTCAAAAAGTTGTCCAATCGCACGGTTAATTCTGTTCAAGAAAGGGAGAAGCAGAACACCTTTCTCTTCTCTGATGAGATAGACTATCTCATAATGATGCTGCAGGTAGAGGGGGATATAAGCACGAGGGTTTTTTTTTTCTAACATATGTTTGTCTTTAGTTGTGTTTGTTGAGACACGTTGGACGTATGTTTTTATTCTATTTCTTTTTGTTTGTCTCAATCAAACAGGACGGGTGTGCCCTTGCGCTCCTTCCCGACGTTCTGGAATTCACACTCATCGACCCAATGCCTGCGACACATAAAAAAGAATCAGCAGCGTTCTCCAATTCGCTCCCGTCCTTGGTATCACCGTCCCGCGCCTTTCTTAGTAATAATCCTAAGTCTTCTCTCTCATTGTTAAATAAGCCCACCACATCCGTTTTCCCTGAATCGCCTTTTTCTTCCTCTTCTTCCTCATCCTCGTCGTCGTCGTCGTCGTCTTCGTTGTCCTCTTCAACTTCCTCTCCATCCTCTCCTGCTCTCTACCCGTCTACTTCCATTTCTGCTACCCCCCTTCCTCTTCCCCTTACCACCGCCCCCTCTTTTTCCGCCTACTGGCTGCCTCACACTGCCCCTCTCGCCTCCTTCTTTTCCACATGCGACGCTTCTATACAGCGCGCCGTCTACTACAGCCTTGCTGGCGCCCTCTCGCGCCTTGCAGCCGTCGTGCAGGGGGATCTAACCGAGGCTATGCACCTATTTACACTGACTCCTCCTGCGCCTGCACCAGCACCTGCGACCACGCCTGCACCTGCCACTACACCTGCCCCTGCTTTACCAGTCATCACATCATCCTCTTCCTTGTCAGTATCTCCGTCGTCTACATCCTCATTCTCTTCAATTTTTCCACACATTCCTCTGGTGCCTCGCCGTACTTCGCCGTACTTCACTACTGAAAATGATGCCTCTCAGGATGTGAGTGATAGTAAAGAGGAGGATAAGAAAAAAAAAAGAGTTTGTATGATCATGCTATCGTATATATGTATTTCCTCATTCACTCATTTTTTTTTTTTTCATCAGGAGTTCATCCATCGCCATTACTTCTCTCTGCCTCCTTCACTTTCCTGTTTGGATTTTCTCGCTGTGGATCGTTCTGAGGAATCTTCTTCTTCTTCTTCTTCTTCTTCTTCTTCTTCTTCTTCTTCTTCTTCTTCTTCTTCTTCTTCTTCTTCTTCTTCTTCTTCTTCTTCTTCTTCTTCTTCTTCTTCTTCTTCTTCTTCTTCTTCTTCTT
>BNWK01000059.1 GCA_025998775.1 Alphaproteobacteria bacterium
ATTTATTATGGACACAGCAATAGAATCGCCGCCCTCGCCATCCAACGACAGCAGCTGCTTAAATGAGCAGTTATATAAAGGAGAGGCATATTCAATTTTTTTTTCAGTATCCACACCAATCACCGATTCACCAATTCAAAGCCACACCAGACCTATTGCGAAAATCTTCAGGAGCAAGAGATTCAATTCACAATAGGTCTATCATTTATATGATTATAGCACAATCAGAGCCAGAATGACAAGAATTTTGATGATTTTTTGTGGATGGACTTTTGGATAGACTTTTGGATGGACTTTTGGATGGACTTTTGGATGGACTTTTGGATGGACTTTTGGATGGACTTTTGGATGGACTTTTGGATGGACTTTTGGATGGACTTTTGGATGGACTTTTGGATGGATATCGAGCGATATTTTTTGAATAACACAAATCAACTTTCATTTTGCCAGCCATTTCCGATATTCTCCAGTTCGTTATGAGGGGCACTTGAAGAGAGCGACCGTCCAAAAGGTTAACTGACAAACAATGGCCACTGAAATGCTTAGATAAAATCGTCAAAAAAAACGGAGAATAAGTTCGTAATGAGGGGCTCTTCCTCCGCCATTTTTGGTATCAAAATGCGAAATATTAATTTTTAACTAAAGGCAATGGCATCGCTACGGTCGCTGTCGTAGAGGCTCTTGCGGCCTTGGATGTGTTTTAAATTAAGACAAAATTATACACACCTAGACCATTCAACGATTTTTTCCAAAAAATTCTCTCTCCATTCTCCAAAATCGCGCACCTGGAGAATTTAGAAGTTCGCGCCGCAATTCCTTGAAAATACGAGATATTTTTGAGACAAATACGCTGTAGACAAAACAGGTTTAGAGAGTGGAGATGGTAGGCGAATGGGATGAGAATGATAGATCAAAATTTGGCAGTAGAGCGCGACGTTCGCATTGTGTAAGTCATGTGGCGATTCTCCTTGAGAGTTACCAGGTTGTCTATATAACTAGAGAATTTTTACGTTTTAATCAAAGGCAATATATTCCTCAAGTCCCCTGTCCCTGAGGCATTTTGCGGCGTTGAATGTGTCTTAAATCAATGAAAAAGTTATCGCATGTCCTGCAAAGACCTCTCCAAATGAACTGAAGAATCGTCTACAATTTGCTCTGTAAGCCCAATGAGATATTTTTCGCAATTGGATTCGTCAGATCCGTTGCTCTGATTCTCATGTACAAGAAGTACACCGCGGTTCTGCGCGGCGTTATTCCTAGCTCTATGACACAAATGTTTTGCAAAAAATATCTTATTGTGAGTCTCTCTTATTCATGAAGCGATTTTAGTATGGCAAAACTAAAAGCCCATTCGAAATTCAGTAAGAACTGTTATCTAAAAGGGCTATAATGTATAACGATCCTTAAAAAGGAGAGCGTAAGCTATTTTGCATTTCCCTCGAGTTTTTTAAGTTCTTCATTAAAATCAGTCAATTTATTTTCATCATATTTATTTTCATCATATTCGTTTTCATCATATTCGTTTTCATCGTATTCGTTTTCGTCTTTGTTGGCGCTCTCCAATAGGAGTTTCATCTTATTGCTTATGTCTGAATTGTCAAATTTTACAATTTTTAGTAATTGCTCTGCGCATTCGCAAAGATAATCTGGATCAGATAGTATTATAGGCTTTATCAAGCATAGAGCGCACTCTATATCGATTTCTTTCTTCGGAGCTTTACTCAAGTTATCCAATATTTTTAGACATATATCTCTAGCCATATGTTTTTTGGCGTCACCTATTAGCCCCTCGATTGTGTTTTTGTTTGTTAAGTCAGCATTCATCCTTTCTAATACATCTTTGATATATTTTTCGTCCACATATTTCAGCAGAGACTTAGCACACTCAAGGCTGATTCTTTCTCTAGGAGCTAAGTTATCTATCACGGCTTTACATAGGTCTCCAGCTCTATTTTCATCATATGTAGCAGCGGCAATAGCCAGACTCTCGATTGTGGCAGCGGAAGTTTGGCTGCCAGCTATCTCTTTGCTTGAAAAATCTACCTTAATATCCGTCGCTTTAAGTATAGCCCCAAAATTTTGCCAGTGAGCATATTTCAGCAGAGACTTAGCACACTCAAGGCTGATTTTTTTTCTTGGATCTAAGTTATCCATCACAGCTTTACATAGGTCTCCAGCTCTATTTTCATCATATGTAGCAGCGGCTTTCGCCAGACTCTCGATTGTGGCTGCAGCAGTTTGGCTGTCTGCTATCTCTTTGCTTGAAAAATCTACCTTAATATCCGTCACTTTAAGTATAACCCCAAATTTTTGCCAGCCGGCATATTTCAGCAAAGATTCAGTACACTCGAAGCTGAATTTTTTCTCTGGGGCTAAGTTACCTAACGCAGCATCACATAAAAATCGAGCTCCTCCTATGTTTTTTCCATTTGGGTTGACGATGGCAACTAGGTCGTCAATTGTTTCTTTGTCGCTCAATAAGCCATTATTTGCTACTTCGAGTATACTCGCGATCGAATTTCCTTGACTTATAGCTTGTTTCAACAAATATTCTACGCACTCTCTGCCGATTGTAAGCCTCTGGTGTTTTAACGCAGCCGGTATAGCTCCTAGTATATCTTTAGCCTTATCTTCGCCAACAGCTGTAACAAGACTCTCAATATTCTTTTGTTCTGTTAAATTTATCTGTGTCACTTTAAGTATATCCACAAAATTTTGCCTGTAAGCGTGTCTCAATAGAGACTTAGCACACTCAATGCTTATTCTTTCTCTCGGATCTAAGTTATCTATCACGGCTTTACATAGGTCTCCAGCTCTATATTTATAATATGTAGCAGCGGCTTTCGCCAGATTCTCGATTGTAGCAGCGGCGTTTTGGCTGCATTCCATCTCTTTGCTTGTAAAATCTACCTTAATATCCGTCGCTTTAAGTATAGCTCCAAAATTTTGCCCGTGAGCGTATTTCAGCAAAGACTCAGCACACTCCAAGCTGAATTTCTTCTCTGGATCCAGGTTACCTAACGCAGCCTCACATAGAAGTTGAGCTCCAACCATATTTTCCCCATTTGGGCTGATGACGGCAACTAGCCATTCAATTGTTTCTTTATCACTCAACAAACCATTATTTGCTACTTCGAGTATACGCTCGATCGAATTTCCTTGACTTACAGCTTGTTTCAACAGATACTCTGTGCACTCTCTGCCGATTGTAAGCCTCTGGTGTTTTAACGCAGCCGGTATAGCTCCTAGTATATCTTTAGCCTTATCTTCTCCAACAGCTGTAACAAGACTCTCAATATTCTTGTGTTCTGTTAAGTTTATCTGTGTCGCCCCCAGTATATCTTCGAAACGCCATTTATCATTCGTATTTTGTAGCATGTACTCAGTGCAATCCTGTTCAATTTTCAGTTTCCGATGTTTTAACGCAGCTGGTATAGCTTCAAGTATATGTGCAGCCTTCCAATTGTTATCGAATGTCTTAACAAAATTCTCAATCATACCTTTGTTTGTCAACAATTTTGTATCTGCTACTTTAAGTATCTCTTTGAAGTTAGAATCTCCTTGCAGCAGGTACTTAACGCAGTCTTCACCGATCGTTAGCTTCTGATGTTCTAGCGCAAATACTATAGCTTCACGCATACGGTCAGTTTTCCACCAATCGCCATCGAATGTCTTAACAAGATTCTCAATCATACCTTTGTTTGTTAACAATTCTGCATTTGCTACTTTAAGTATCGCTTTGAAGTTAGAATCTCCTTGCAGCAGGTACTTAACGCAGTCTTCACCGATCGTTAGCTTCTGATGTTCTAGCGCATATGGCACATCATTACGTAGATCTTTAGCCTTATCGTCGCCAACGGCTTTAATCAGACTCTCAATCATATCTTTATTTGCCAACAGGTCAGCTTTCGCCACTCTAAGTATGGATCGAAATTCCTCTTTAGGTGCATTTTGTAGCAGATACTTAACACAGTTTTCATCGATTATCAGTTTCCGGTGTTCTAGCGCATATGGTACAGCTTTACGTAGTTCTTCAGCATTACTTTCGCCAACGATCCTGATTAAACTCTCAATATCAGGTTGTGTACTTAAGTTTATAACGGACACACCAAGTAAATTACTGAAATGCCAACGAGTCATATATCTTAGCAGATATTTTGTGCTCTCTTCATTGATTGTTTTCTTCGGGTCTTCTCTTAGCTTATTTAACGCAGTCTCGCATAGATTTGTAGCTTTATAAGCTTCATGTTCGTTGTCGTATGCCTTAACCATGCTCTCAATCATCTCTTTGCTTGTTAAAGTTACATCCGTTACTCTAAGTATATCTTCGTATCTATTTTTAGGTACATGTTGTAGCAGATACGCAGCACGCTCTTCATCGATTTTTCTATCTGTATTTTTTCTTAAGGAATCTAACGCAGCTACGCACAGATCCTTAGCTCTGCCTTCGTTATGTTTAGCAGCGGCTGCTGCTAAACTCTCGATCGTTCCTTTTGTTCTTAAGTCTATATCTGCACCTGCCATTTCAAGTATAGCCTCGAAATTTTTATAGTGAGCAAGCTCTAGGAATTTCATTAACTGTATTTTATCGATCTTCAATTCAGCCCCAAGTTTTTCTTCCTTTATTTTTTTTGCAAAAGAAACGACAGCATCGCATGTTTCTCCATTCGTGATGGTAGATATTTTGCTTGAGATATAGCCAATCAGATTTTCAATATCGGCTTTTTCGACCCTGTGTAGGGAAATTAAGTATATCATACGATTGATATTGGCTGCGTTAAAATCGATGTATTTTTCAAGTTTCTCGAAATCTTTTATGGTAATAAATGTACAATTGATATGCAATACCTTAAGTGCCGCGTTGGCAATTTCTTTCTGTTGTGCACTTGCTGCTCTTTCGTTTTCTTCTTGTCGAGCCTTTGCTTTTTCGCCGTTAGTCTTCTCAGCTGTAAGCGCAACAGTGTTTTTCTCATCTTGGTCCGCATTTTTCGGGATGTCACTTCCCTCCGATGCAGCTTCTCCAGCGAGAGTCACATTTGTTGCCGTTGCAACAGCATCTTTTGAGCTCACTCCACCGCGCACTTTTGGTTTATCGTGTGCAGCCATCATGAGCTCCTCACTGATTTCACGTTGTGCCTCTATGCGGGACGTCTCTATATCATTCTGGATGCTAGCTATGGCTTCTACGGCGGCTTCTAAAACAAGCTCTTCTTTTGTGTCACATAGCACAGCATAAGCGTCATTTACGTATTCATCCGCTTTATCAACCTCGCCAATCTTGCGTTTTTTCAATGTCTTTAATTTCTCAATCGCTTCAAGTTTGTCGATAATTCTTTTTTGTTTATATACATTCTCTAGAAAATATCTGAGCTCCGAATTAGGAAGATCACCTATTTGGTCACTGTAAGCTTCTATTATACTGCGAAAAATACCATCTTTGCAAACGACGTTGCCGCTCTTTTGTTCGAAAATTTTTTCATAAGTTATCGATCTAAATGAATTTAGGTCATAGTCTTCTCCACATTTTAATCGCCCAAAATGCTCCAATAGCATATGGGTAAAGAATGGCGACGCCACTGTGTGTTCTCTGTCGCTTTTGTTTGATGCGCAGTAATTGTATAACAGTCCTATCCATTTATTAACCATGAAAAGTTCTCCCATGGAAAGCTTTTCTGGTTTATCTCCCTCAGTCATATAAACTTGAGCATGGCCATCGTTATGCATAATATCTAATGTGTTGTTTTTTCTGTCCCTCTCATTTTCCATAGCTAATGAAGGATATATTTTTATAGTGCAAAATAAATCTCCTTTTTGGATACAACTACCTTTTTCTGTATCTACTTTCGCTTCTAAAATAACATCATCTCTTATGCCCATTATTTTATTTAAGATGCTCACAATATTTTGCTCAACATCTTGAAGCTTGACATTTGACACATCCCCCAAAATCTGGCCATCATTTATAGATTTAATAATTTCAGCAGCCTCTTTTTTCTTTCCTTCTTCAGTTGCCGTATACCCTTCTATCAATCTACAAAAAGCTCTTATGAAATTTACCCAGCCTGGCTGCAATTCGCAACTAGCCATCTCATTGACATACGAAACTTTATTCGATCCACTATTCAATCCACTCACAGTTTCAGCCCATTTTATTCTTATCGATGATCGACCGCTATTTGCATAATCCGATGGCCTATGTTTCGGCAAAGTATTAAAAAAAGCATCAAGATGTGATCCTGGTGGTATTCTGTTCTCAGCGATGGACAATTTTCCTTTAGTATCTCTCTTACATAATATTGTTGTACAAAACTGTCTTAGCGCTGTCTCAACGCAATCAGCAAAAGTGCCTCTTGTTGTTGTTATGTCTGCATTGGTGATTATGTTGTCCGATGAACGTAATGGCATATATTGTCTGTAATTTACTTTACCGGTTTTCAGCGTCATTGGACTTTGTGATGCGTTTTCAGGAGAGGAAGTCATATCAGTAGACGCAGTTACGCTTTCTGGTGTCATCAGAGGTTGTGATGCTATAGTAGTCAAATCAGTAGACTCGTTTGCACCATTGCTATCAAATGCATCGCTGATATTCTTTCTAGCGGTTGGTAGTGCTTTATTTAGTAACTCAATATCTCTTGGATCATTTAATGCACTCCAGGCGTATGCACTTATCAGGTAATTCACATACAAACATGGATAAGGATGCGAGGAATCATAATAATAGCTGTTTTTTGCTCTTTCACTATACACAGATTCTACTATACATTTCATGATTGCATTAAGTTTTCTCGTTTGATGATTTCGCCTTCTTTGTTCGTCTTCATTTTTTTTCTTTTCCAAAAGAAGCGTTTCCTCCTTCTTCTTTCGCTCTTCATCAGTCAATTTTTCATCTTTTTTCTTTTGCGCTTCCTCATCTTGCCTTTTCTTATTCCGCTCTGCCTGTAACTCCTTCTTCCGCGCTTCTATTTCTTCAGCAGTCATTTTAGCCGATGATTCTTTCTGCTTGTCCTTCTTTTTTTCTTTCTGTCGCTCCTCAGGAAAAAGCTGTGGAGCTAGCATTTCTATTTCTACACCACCTCTGTTGAGGAATTTTATTGCCTTAAGGGGGTTGCTCCTAAAATATTCGTTAGAGTGTTTGTCGTAAAACTCTTGATGTTTCAATCTTTGTTTTCCAGTGATTCCGTCTGTTGTTATCCCAATCTCTTTACTATTGTTATCTATACAATACTCACTGAACTTGTTTTCTTTCCCACTCATATTTTTTTTATACAGACGCATGGCTTTATCGACTAATCTTTTCAACTTTTCTGCGTATATCTCTCCATTCTCATTTTTGAAAGTCACTTCTTCTCTTACAAAATCGGCCACCGCAAACATTGTGGCTATAAATTCTATTGTTTTGTTGTTGGCTTGTTCAGCGCTCTCTTCACTATCGTCTACTTTAAAGATCTCAAAGATGCTTTCTTTTCCTTCAGCATTTAGATCCAGCCCCGCTGACGGAAACAACTTTATTATCAAGTCTGTCATTGGATCCGATGATCTATCATTGGTGCTTGCAGGATTGTTCTTTCCGTAAAATAGATCATATATCGCTGGGCCGCAAAATCGTTGCGTTTCTATTAAACCAGACGAAAGCAGAACCTGTCCGTTTATGAGGTCAGTGGATTTATCAAAATATGTTGATCTTGGTTGCCCATCACCTGGATAGAGAAAGCTGTACCAATCTGCTACTGTCAGTGATGCATTAGCATTGAAAAATAAGGCGGCCCATTCAACACTGAAGTGCATCAAGTAGCGACCTAAAAAGAGAGCATTTTTGGTGATTTGGGCAAAAGAAGTAGTGAAAAAGCCACGCAAAGAAGTTAATCTCGAGTTAATTATAATAAAGAG
>BNWK01000060.1 GCA_025998775.1 Alphaproteobacteria bacterium
TCGTTTTTACAAAACGAGCTTCCAACTGCTCTGAACCAAAATCTAAATCCTCAAACTCTTCCAACATAATTACACCACTAAAATTTCAACATATTTATCATCTATTTAATGGTGGGTCAAGTTTAGACCTGTTGAGGGGGAACGCCAGTAATGGCGTTCTCTACTCTCGAAAAATTGGTGAGCCACGCAAAGTTCTAGACCACGATTTTCCAATCGAAGAACTTGGAAAGATTACACCTTATGGTATATATAACTTAAACAACAACACAGGATTTGTAAACGTCGGAACAAGCCACGACACCAGCGAATTTGCAGTTGGAAGCATTTCTCGTTGGTGGGACATAGTTGGAAAAAACACCTTTCTGAATGCCACGAAGCTGTTGATAACCTGTGATTGTGGCGGGAGCAACAGCTATCGCGCAAGATTGTGGAAGGCTCAACTTCAACAGTTTGCAAATCGTACAGGGCTTGAAATTCAAGTGGCTCACTTTCCTCCTGGGACATCCAAATGGAACAAAGTCGAGCATCGATTATTTTGTTATATCTCCAAAAATTGGCGCGGAAAACCTCTTATCGATTTTGTTAACTAATCCTTAATCCTGGCGTCACCGCTTCAGATCCAAGGACTCGATACCTGGTGCTCGCTAGGCTTTCCAGGGCTGGGCTGCCTCCAGATGTATTTCAGCAGCTTACAAATAATGCTCATTTCTGAGCTTTAAGTGAAAGTGACGTTCACTACGTGCTCGCCACTTTACAGGACGCACCCGGACTCCAATCCTTTTCTATGCGTTCTCTGTTTTTCAACTCCAGATTGCCTTTTGGCTTTTTGGGAACATTGACAGATGAAGATTGACGTTCAATTGCCTTTTTGTCGGCAATTTTTGCCGCATATTCACAACCCGTTGAATTTCTTGCGATTTCTCTACTGACGGACGACTGACTTATGCGTATTTTTTCAGCAATTTTTCGCTGAGATAAACCGATTGACTTCAGAACCTGAATCTGAGACCTTATTTCCAGAGTCATGTGATTATAACCTTTTTTGGCCATGTTAACCTCTCTTTTAAAATATAAACTAAATTCGAGATTAACTTCTTCACGTGACTTCATTCAAGACTATTTTTACGCAGCTTGCAAAAAATCTTCACTTTTTAGGCCGCAAAATGATGCACTTCCCACTTGAATGGGCCATTTTCGATGCTCACGATAACGATTGGAAAGAATTGAGCTGGTATAATACTACAAAAAGGTTAGAATAACGCTCAAAAATCACCAAATAAAAGTAGTGGGTCAATCTCAGACTTGAATGGGCCGACTATCCAGCTAAAAAACCGCATTGCATCTTCTATGTAGTTTTCATAATATGGTGAGCTGTAAACGTGAGATGTTGATATGAAGAATGCGTTTTTTGCTTTGTGTGTCTGTCTTGTAGTTGTAGGCTGTGGAAACAATGATAGCGGTGACAATGACAAATCTCATACAGAGGTAAAGAACAGGGCAGCTCCAACATTCGTACAGCTAGAAATGTCTCAGACTCAATCTACTAGTAGTGAGCGAGCATCTTTAAATGATGACAGGTTCCATTCCGACAAAGAGAATAAAACGCCACAGGCATACTTGCCAACAAATGTACAGCAGGAATTGGATAGATTAAAAACAGAAGAGCCTAGTTTTCGACTGTATGTAACTCATTCTGGTATGCCGTACGAAGTACAGAATAAAGCTAAACCTCAGGCTAAATTGAAAACTCAAAGCACAGAAGAAACATATTTGCCGAAAGATGTACAACAGGAATTATATGAATGGAAAGCTCAAGAAGAAATCCAAGCTCGAGCTAAAGATCGGATTCAGGCGGAAGTTCGACGTAACCTTAATCAAAATCTTGACCAACGACAGCTTGACAAACGGCCTAATAATCATTCTCCAATAAATGTGCAATTTAATGAACATGGACGTAATCCTTATATAAGGGAACGGACGACAAAAAAAAATGCAGATGGTAAGCTAGAAGTAGAGGAGTACCTGATGGAGCCAGCACCTCCACCTGCTACCCATTTAGAAGAGTTTTTGTACAGTTCAGAGAGAGAAATATAGCAGGCAAAATTAGCAAATGATTACATTCTGCTGAACTGTATGAAGTCTTTTGTTATGTTCCATGGCTAAAACCGTCTTGTGTTTCAAAAAGATTTTAGCCAACGCGTAACTCTAATTAAGACTTTTACGATTTACACATCAAATCTAGCATTTTTGTATGCCATGGCTTTCTTCCTTCTTGAAAAAATTCAAGTATGAAGCGTAAGATATTATCGGCTTCTTCTTTGCTGTCAGACTTACAGATAAACAATTTCCACAACCAGAAATTACTAAAATAGCCTCCTGTTTCCTTATCAATTTTTACTATATCGATCTTCCATTTCATTCGATATTCCGCCGCCTCCTTTAAGTCACTGAAAAACTCACTTGCCGAAGGGCATTCAGCTTTTTTTAAGTATGGCCTAATGCGCTCCATAGTTTCGGAAAGTAAAGCGTTTTTTTGTTCATTGGATATAAGATCTTCGGGGTTGGATTTCCGTATGGTTTCATTCAACCAGCCTGTCCCATCCGCGATTGCGTGGACAAAAAAATCCTCACCGAAATATGTAAGCACATCTCTTTTGTTTTGGTAGAGAGCATCAAAGAAATTGCCCACACACTGAGGCACATGTTTTGCTATTCCAGAAAATATATGACAACGCCATAGATTTTTAATAATTGTATCTAAGTAAGTAAGTTCACCGGCAAAAGTAATATCTATAAAAGTAACTTTTGATGTGATCAGATCAAAAAAATAATTTCTATTGTGCAAATCTTTATTCTCAAGTCTAAGAGTCTTCATCATAGCGCACGCTTTACCAAAATTTGTGTAAAAATTACCAAGTTTCACGCCGAATTCAGCTTCCGATGACACCGCGTCCCTAATTTCTTTAAATTGACTATCAAGAAGGTGAACGCCGATAGCTGTGTCCATGAACAAAAGGCAAAGATCACCGGTGCTAACTTCGTTTTCTGAAAAAGTAATAACGTCTTTTACTTCACTAAAGGTGCCGCTTTCAGATTTGTAGATGGCGTATTTAGCAGGAGCGATAAACTTATAGGCGTCAGTATCTAATATTACATTTTTAGCGCTGCTACACACATGAAGCTTTTGTGCGGCCATGAGTTCATCTTTACATTGGTTTGTTAGTTTTATGGTGTGTTCGCCAACTTGGAATATTCGTGCTTTATATGCCGAAATCACATTTTCTAATTCCGTCACTTTTTCAAATCTCGTTTCGCCGCATCTCTTTGCAAAATCCTCAATGATGCCTGGTAGTAATTTCATGCAGTTACACTTCACGCATACACTGCAAATGCACAGGAATAGCGCGAATATTTTACAGAAGTTTCTTAGTTTCATAATTGGTACTCCGTTTTATTTTTACAAAATCCCATTCTATGCATAATATAGTGGCTATTTTTAGAAAGACAAGTAAAAATTTACGTTATGGGTTTACTTTTTTGTTGCTAGGTGCGTTGTGTTGTGCATGAGGTAGGCGACGGTCATGGGACCGACTCCGTTTGGAACTGGGGAAATTGCACTGGCAATTTCGGATACGGCATCGAAGTCCACGTCGCCGACAATTTTCTTTTTGCCATCGATTTCCAGCCTGTTTATGCCAACATCAATGACAATAGCGCCAGGCTTTACGAAGTCTTTTGTTATGTATTTCGATTTACCGATGGCGCTGACGATTATGTCGGCAGTTCGGCATATTTCCGTGATATTTTGGGATTTGGAATGCAGCATTGTAACTGTGCAATTCTCATTTAGAAGAAGTTGAGCCATTGGCTTTCCGACGATAGACGATCTTCCCAACACAACTGCATGTAAGCCTGATAAATTCTCCAACACAGTGAGAATAAGATGTAGCACTCCGGAAGGCGTGCAGGGAGCAACGTGCGGCTCTCCGGTAAATAATCGCCCCTGGTTGATGGTGGTTAGGCCGTCTACGTCTTTTTCTGGAGCAATGAGATCCACAAGCTTTCGAAAATTAAGTCCATTGGCCAGAGGTGACTGCAGCAGAATGGCGTGAACCGTATCGTCTTTGTTTAGATTTTGCAGGAGATCCGCAATTTTATCACTGCTGACGTTGTCGCCCAGCTTGTATATGGTCGATTTTATCCCCAATGATTCTGCCAGCTTAGATTTTTTGAGGACATAAATTTCGCTTGCCGGATCAGAGCTGGCATTCACGAGTGCAATGCATGGAAATACTTTCTGTGCTTTTAATTCGTCGACTTTTTCGCCTATTGTTCTACAGAAATCGTTTGCTATATCTTTTCCGTTTATTATGGTAGCCATTGCATTCTCCAAATCTATAATGAAAGCTTTCTCAATACGCCGTCGATGATGAGATCAAAAAACTTCAATAACAGCAGTAAAAAAACCGGCGAAATATCGAATGACATGGTTAGTTGCTCTGGCATTCTTTTTCTTATGGGATCCAACATGAAACTAGATACCCTGCTAATGCTGTCTATCACCGACCACATGACTTGGTTTCTGTCGTTTAGTATATTGGCCATAATAAGCCAACTCAATACCACATCAACAATAACAATAATTTCAGCAAAACCAATAATAGATTTGACGAGCAACAAAAACGCCCAGAGAACAACGTCCATATCAAACTCCATAATATACAGATCTAGGTGGGAACGCTTATTTCTTCGATCTTGATATTACCATCTTTAGCAGAAGATATTTGATTAATTCTTAATTGCGTTGATTCAAGTATCTCATCGCAATGTTTTTTTAACAGCGTACCGCGTTCGTATAAAACGACGGATTCCTTCAGAGACGACTTTCCTTCTTCGAGAACTTTTACAATATTTTCCAATTCTTTAAGGGCGTCTTCAAATTCCATTTTACTAATATCTTTTATCATCTTATCCTGTCCAAGCAATAATTGCGTATAGAATACACAAATGATGGATCTTTTTACATGCTTTTTTATGGAAAAATCGCCATTTCAGGAATGAAGTGCATCTTTTTGCGGAAAACACATGGTGGTAGATTTCGCGGTCTTGATTGCGGCCTTCTACCTAAAACTAAAAACTCCGTTGAATGGCGTGTTCGACTTCAAGTTGGAACATTTGTTGGCCATGATCCGCTTCTCTGGTGACAACATAGTAGACCGAATTCTTGAAATAGACAACTCAGAGGCTATTGCGCTTCTCGGGCAACCGCAGGCCAGTACCTCGGGAGAAAAAATCCATGGACCTAACCTTTCATACCTGGAAGCAGCGGAACTAGCTCTAAAAAATCATCCCCAAGCCGCTGGAATCCTGAAAGACACTCTAGGTACCTCTCATCTCAACCTCGCATCCGCGTTAGCCGAATTCTATCAGAACGGACCGCGGTCGTTAACGGAAATCACGATGGAAGAGACGCTGGCGGCGCTGGAAGATTCGGAACGCCGAACCGCGAAGGCCTTGATGTACGTGGGGATCCGAGTACCGGAACGGCGACTACAACACCCAACATCGTCGTTTACGCCGCAGGCCTACAGGCTTTTCCTTATCATTTCTCTATTTACCTTGGCTATAATTATATCGTCGAATTTCTCCGGTAATTTCACAATGCTTATCCACGACGGTATGTTTATATTGTGAGCTATTAAATCTGCTAAACTGCCTCTTGCTTTGTTATACTTGTAATGTGATTTTTTTATAAAAATATACGAGACATTTGTATCCAGGAGTATTGGTCCTACGGTTTTTTCGGAAAACACGCCTGACATAACCTTATGGGACGATATTATACCTTGCTGCTGTCGGTGATATGGAGCTCCCACAACGCTATGCTTGGTGTAATGCAAAAGCTTCGGGCCATCGTCTAAGAATGCCATAATTACCACTGGCGTATCCGATAGATTGTCTATTTCTTTATATAGCTCGATCGCTGTGTATTTTCTTTCTTTTGCGATGTTTTTCCCGGTTGATTTTATATTGTCGGCGATAATCGCTGTAAAAAAAACTCCGATCGTAAGAAAGAGCGCCAGTGTTATACGGATGATTCTAGAAGACGTCTCTACCAATTTACTATTCATTGCAAAATCAATCAACAGAGGAAGGCTAAATAAAATAGAGAAGTGAAGCATTCTTATGGAAAAAAATGTGCATATCGTATAGAATATGGTGTGCAATATAAAAATCAGCCATATTATGCTGGATCTGCAGCAACGCCTACCGGCCAGATAATGAATCTTATGGACTACGGCTATTAATGTGATCAATGCATGTAGCACAAAACAAATCCCAAATTTGTCTGCAAGTACTGGCCTCATCTCGTGTACCTTGCTAAGCCAAATTAATTTTACGTAATCGCTGATATCACCTTCCATTCCCTGAAGAAACTTTGGATACATGAGGAGAAATAGCGCAGCAACGATGAACAACATGCTTCCAGCGCCGAATAATGCTAGCAGCGTGCGTGTATCATTATGGGGTCCGACGATACGCTGGTCACATTGGCATGTCCCTAAAAAAATAGAAGCACAGGTAAACAATGAAAAATGTACTATCGATATTTTATCATATTCAATTGCAGAAACTTCCCCTGCAAACAGAATCAGAGGAAACGACACTAACAATAGCAATGGAAACGTAAAAGCTACAATAGATACTCCATCATCAGACCTTGTAATATAAAACGCATACATAGACAATAAGAACATAGTAGCAAAAAATATATATGATGTATTTGATACCGAATCCAGTATTATCATTCCAATAAAGAAAGCTGTAAGAATGTTTTGTAGTAGTAATTTTTTTAGATCACCAATTCCTCCGAGTGCAAGAAAGAAAAATAACGCATTAACAAGACAAATTGGGATTAATGTTTCCGGAGATATCCATATGCACAGCGCAGATATTAACGACAGCAGCACATAATCTTTTATCCTATTAAAATTGTTGCATACGATCTTGATGGCCGCATCTATGAATATCAGCTCAAATAAAGTTATAAAAGCATGATGATCCGGTCTCCCAAATGAATAGATGCAAACGAAAACAATGTGTGTTAAAAATATTGATACAAGTACATTCGCATCGTATTTCTTTAATATTCTACAGGAAATTCTGAAAAGAACTGCAATGCTTCCGCATTTTAACGCCAAAGACGGAGTAAACATATTAGTTTCCCAAACCCCATCATCTTCTGAGTCTGGCTTATAGAGAAAATCTTCAATCTTTTTTTTCTTCGAGATATCACACAATGCACCAATACTAAACAAAAGTCCTTTTTTAGAAGATTTTGCATATTCAAGACCTGCGGTTAAGTGAAATATATTCATCGAACTCGATTTAGTATTTGTTTCTTCCTCCTCCTCCATGGATGAGCTGAATTTCTGCATTGTCATTCCCAATCCGATTAGTCCTCTGGCACCATCGAAGGAAACAGCATTTTTTACTGCCTTATCACTTACGTCGGCATATACCTCTGGGGAAAATGCATCATCTTTGTCCTTTCCCAACTCGTTTTGCTGAGTTTCCGGCGAAAACTCATCATCGTCCTGTGAATCATTGTCCGAATACACAGAAAAGAAACACAAAACGGAAAATACATAGGCGAGATTCTTCAAGTTATCCTCCATAAAAAGCATTAATATGCTAGCACAGCCATCATCAATTAACAAATTTTTAATAAATTTGCGTTATATAAGTT
>BNWK01000061.1 GCA_025998775.1 Alphaproteobacteria bacterium
TCTTTTTCGCAATTGGCGTCGTCAGATACGCTGCTCGGATCCTCATGTACATCAAGTACACTCCGGTCCTGCGCAACGACACAAGTGTCTGCGTTCTTCCTAGCTCTTGCAAAAAATAGCTCATTATATGGCTCTTTTTCGCAATTGGCATCGTCAGATACGCTGCTCGGATCCTCATGTACATCAAGTACACTCCGGTCCTGCGCAACGACACAAGTGTCTGCGTTCTTCCTAGCTCTTGCAAAAAATAGCTCATTATGTAGCAATCTCATCGTTCGTCAGATCCTCGTGTACAAAGAGTACACTGCGGTCCTGCGCGACGACACGAAAGCTATGCGAAAAAATATCTCATTATGAAGCAGCCTCGATGCTTGAGCTATTTCCTGGAAGTACTTCACTGCCTCGGTCATCCGTTAACGACCTCAACAATACACGTCCTTCGTCACTTCAAGCAGGCTGTGGAATATTAACCACATTCCCATCGATTACGGCTTTCGCCCTCACCTTAGGGGCCGGCTAACCCTACGTTGATTATCATTGCGTAGGAAACCTTGGATTTTCGGCGGAGAGACCTTTCATCTCTCTTTTAGTTACTTATGTCAGCATTCTCACTTCTGATACCTCCAGCGATTCTCACGAATCCACCTTCACAGGCTTACAGAACGCTCCGCTACCGCTCCAACAGAAACCAATCCGTCGGAGCCCGCGTCTTCGGTGTATAGCTTTAGACCCGTTACATTTTCGGCGCAGAACAGCTTAACTAGACCAGTGAGCTGTTACGCTTTCTTTAAAGGATGGCTGCTTCTAAGCCAACCTCCTGGCTGTCATGGCCGTTCCACATCCTTTCCCACTTAGCTATAACTTGGGGACCTTAGACGACGATCAGGGTTGTTTCCCTCTCGACCATGGACGTTAGCACCCACAGTCTGTCTGCCATATCTAAACTTACCGGTATTCGGAGTTTGATTAGATTCGGTAGGAATCGCTTCCCCCTAGTCTATTCAGTGCTCTACCCCCGGTAGTTGCATATGACGCACTACCTAAATAGTTTTCGCGGAGAACCAGCTATCTCCGGGTTTGATTGGCCTTTCACCCCTAATCACAGGTCATCCCCCTCTATTGCAACAGAGGTGAGTTCGGCCCTCCAGTGCGTATCACCGCACCTTCAGCCTGCCCATGACTAGATCACCCGGTTTCGGGTCTATTCCCTACGACTAATTCGCCCTATTCAGACTCGCTTTCGCTTCGCCTACACCTATCGGCTTAAGCTTGCCACAGAGAATAACTCGCTGACCCATTATGCAAAAGGTACGCCATCACTCTAAAACCAATAATGGTTGAGCTCTGACTGCTTGTAAGCGCCCGGTTTCAGATCTATTTCACTCCCCCTTCGGGGTTCTTTTCACCTTTCCCTCACGGTACTTGTTCACTATCGGTCACTAAGTAGTACTTAGGCTTGGAAGATGGTCCTCCCATGTTCAGACAGGATTTCACGTGTCCCGCCCTACTCGAATACAATTCAACACTTCTACCTGTACGGGGCTATCACCCTCTATGGCCGGCTTTTCCACACCGTTCCAGTTACGTATTGAATGTCATTGGCCTAGTCCGCGTTCGCTCGCCACTACTAGCGGAGTCTCATTTGATGTCCTTTCCTCCGGGTACTTAGATGTTTCAGTTCCCCGGGTTCACCTCCCAGCCCTATGTATTCAGGCTGGGATACCACATACGTGGTGGGTTTCCCCATTCGGATATTCACGGATCAAAGCTTATTGCCAGCTCCCCGTGACTTTTCGCAGGCTGTCACGTCCTTCATCGTCTCTTAGTGCCAAGGCATTCACCGAGCGCCCTTAAAAGCGCTTGATACATTTAGACTTTTCGCATAACCTTCCCCTGTTGGGTCTTTTCGTCGTCGATCCGGTGCTCGAATCCTCACGTACAAAAAGTACGCTGCGGTTCTGCGCTCCGTGTCTCCTATAAAATCCTCCAACATAGTCGGTTTTGCGAAAAGTTTACTTACAACAATCAGACATAAACTTCTTTCGGCTATTGAAGGAATTTATCTCACAACATGCCTCTATTCGGTATTTTCTTCGTCGATCCGGCGCTCGAATCCTCACGTACAAAAAGTACGCTGCGGTTCTGCGCTCCGTGTCTCCTACAAAATCCACAAATATAGCCAGTTCTTCGATAAATCTTGTATTTTAGAACATGTATCTCTCAATACATATTTCCAACACAATTTTTTCAACACAAAAGAATTTATGCCATTTCAATTCAGCATTTCTTTTGCGAGATGCAATTACATGCGTTTTTCAACACACACAAAAACACCTCTAGTTCTTAAAAATAAAATAATTACTTATTTTACCCTGGTTTGTCATTTTTTCTCTTATTTACTTTTTCAATGAACGAATTCTATCTCTTCTTTAAACGATTTCACGCTCCCAACTCAATGGTGGAGGTGAACGGAATCGAACCGACGACCTCCTGCTTGCAAAGCAGGCGCTCTACCAATTGAGCTACACCCCCTTAACTTTGAGGCTGCTCTATAATGGCTCTTTTTCGCAATTGGATTCGTCAGATACGCTGCTCGGATCCTCATGTACATCCAGTACACTGCGGTCCTGCGCTGCGTTCTTCCTAGCTCTACGACACAAGTGTCTTGCAAAAAATAGCTCATTATTTAGTGGTCTCAATTACCAAAAACATGGTGGGCCGAGGAGGACTTGAACCTCCGACCTCACGCTTATCAAGCGCGCGCTCTAACCAACTGAGCTACCAGCCCATAGTTATATACGGGGAGGAACTAAATTAGCAAAACTATCGGGCGGGCCCGAAACATTCCCAGAATAGCACATCGCTGCCCTACTCCGGAAAAAGTCCACTACAGAAACTGCTACATAATGAGCTATTTTTTACAAGAGCTAGGAAGAACGCAGACACTTGTGTCGTTGCGCAGAACCGCAGTGTACTTGATGTACATGAGGATCAGAACAGCGGATCTGACGAAGCCAATTGCAAAAAAGAGCCATTATACAGCGATCTCTTACATCGTTTAAAAAGGGATATGAAGGTGGCGCAGTTAGAGGTTGATTAAAACCTCTTTCGATCTCTTACGTAATCTTCCACTGTTGGGTCTTTTTGTCGTCAATCCGGCGCTCGAATCCTCACGTACATCAAGTACGCTCCGGTTCTGCGCTCCGTGTTTCCTAAAAAATCCTCCAACATAGTCGATTTCGTAACAGACCGTCTTTCCTTGAAAGGAGGTGATCCAGCCGCAGGTTCCCCTACAGCTACCTTGTTACGACTTCACCCCAGTCATCGACCTCACCGTGATCGGCTGCCTCCATTGCTGGTTAGCTCACCGGCTTAAGGTAAAATCAACTCCCATGGTGTGACGGGCGGTGTGTACAAGACCCGAGAACGTATTCACCGCGACATGCTGATTCGCGATTACTAGCGATTCCAACTTCATGCACTCGAGTTGCAGAGTGCAATCTGAACTGAGATGGCTTTTTAAGATTCGCTCGTGGTCGCCCACTTGCAGCTCTTTGTCACCACCATTGTAGCACGTGTGTAGCCCCGCCCATAAGGGCCATGAGGACTTGACGTCATCCCTACCTTCCTCCACTTTATCAGCGGCGGTTTTCGTAAAGTGCCCACCATAACATGATGGCAACTACGAATAAGGGTTGCGCTCGTTGCGGGACTTAACCCAACATCTCACGACACGAGCTGACGACAGCCATGCAGCACCTGTATAGGATCCGGCCGAACCGACGACCCTAGTCTCCTAAGATCTCGATCCCTATGTCAAAAGCGGGTAAGGTTTTTCGCGTTGCTTCGAATTAAACCACATGCTCCACCGCTTGTGCGGGTCCCCGTCAATTCCTTTGAGTTTTAATCTTGCGACCGTACTCCCCAGGCGGGAAGCTTAATGCGTTAGCGGCGGCACCGAAACCTAAATCCCAGCACCTAGCTTCCATCGTTTAAGGCGTGGACTACCAGGGTATCTAATCCTGTTTGCTCCCCACGCTTTCGCGCCTCAGCGTCAGTTGCAGTCCAGAGAGCCGCCTTCGCCTCTGGTGTTCCTTCCGATATCTACGAATTTCACCTCTACACCGGAAATTCCACTCTCCTCTCCTGCACTCTAGTCTCACAGTATCAAACGCACCCCCTAGGTTAAGCCCAGGTCTTTAACATCTGACTTACAAAACCGCCTACACGCCCTTTACGCCCAGTAATTCCGAACAACGCTTGCACCCTCTGTATTACCGCGGCTGCTGGCACAGAGTTAGCCGGTGCTTATTCTACAGGTACCGTCATCATCGTCCCTGTCAAAAGAGCTTTACAACCCTAAGGCCTTCATCACTCACGCGGCATCGCTGGATCAGGGTTCCCCCCATTGTCCAATATTCCCCACTGCTGCCTCCCGTAGGAGTCTGGACCGTATCTCAGTTCCAGTGTGGCTGACCATCCTCTCAGACCAGCTACTGATCATTGGCTTGGTGGGCCTTTACCTCACCAACTACCTAATCAGACGCAGCCCCCTCCATCGACGACCATAAAGGCCTTTCCTCTCTCGAGATTATGCTGTATTAGCTCCAGTTTCCCGGAGTTATCCACCACCGATGGGCAGGTAGCCACGTGTTACTCACCCGTGCGCCACTGTACCGCAGGGTAAACCCCACAGCACCGTCCGACTTGCATGTGTTAAGCGTGCCGCCAGCGTTCGTTCTGAGCCAGGATCAAACTCTCAAGTTAAATGACTTAAATGCCATCCTAGCCTACTCCATATCTGACGCAAGATCTGATATGCAAGCAGACTCTAATCGCGCCACCTACATATCCCTTCTTCTATTTTCGTTTTTTACTTTTTCAATGAACGTGAAATTACTTATACTCCGATCCGCGATGGGCGTCAATGGCCTCTCTCAACTTTTTCTCTCTCAGAGCTTGCGGGGAAATGTGTCTAATAAGGTGATAGTAGAGAATGGAGTTGATTTTTGTGAAAACGCTGAATTTTCAACAACCTCAATCTGCTGAAATCTCGGCAATCTGATCCCAATCAACTCTCTTCTCCACTATCACCTCTAATAAAGACCACGAGATGGTTAAACTCAAAAAACCTATTTGTTTTAGATAAAAACTATAATACCATATTTATGTTTATGTGTGATACGAGACTGCTGCATATAGAATCTGTGCGGTTATGCGTAAACTCGTTCACATAATATTCGGAGTGCTCAAAGTATGGCTTTCAAAAACTCAATGCTATCTCTTGACTCTCAACACAGTATTATGCTGGTTATAAATCTTGAGCGAGCCACAGAGCGGCTTGCGTATGTGCTTCCGAATATTTCTGCACTTGCTATTCCATACGAGATAGTTACAGCCGTCGACGGAAGAGAATTATCGCAGGAAAAAATAAAATCGATTGTTGATACCGAAAGTTACCAAAAGTTCTTCAAAATGCTACCAGAACCGGGAACTGTTGGATGTTCGCTGAGTCACGAGAAAGCACTAAAACGTTTTCTGGAATCTGATAATGAATTTGCGCTTATTTTCGAAGACGATGTTTTTTTTGATCCCGCACACGCTCGCTTTTTATGAGACGAAGTATAAGCAATTTATGAATTATTTTGATAAAAACAAATGTACGCCGCTAAATGCTAATGGAAAAAGCGTGGCAATAGCGGGGCTAAAATCGAGTTTTCTGGATTTTATGGCAGTACTTTTGGTCAATTTTCTCTAAAATTTCAATGGTGCGCCCTGTAGGATTCGAACCTACGACCTACGGCTTAGAAGGCCGACGCTCTATCCAGCTGAGCTAAGGACGCACAAAGCACATAAACTAATACATTAAAAACACTAGGTTAGCAAGTAAAAAATAATGACATTTACGTTAATTCGAAAGCTTTCAGGTCTCGAAAAACAACGCCCAAATTGTAGACTTACTCTCACATGCATATCAGAAGGTAGCGATAGCATTAGCGTATCCAGCTTCAAGCTGGTACAATGTCCTCATGTATTATTGGAGTTGTAAATGCAGTGGAGAGAGGGGGCATTATCTTGCTCCACCCCATGAAATTATGCTATAATATTCAGGTGGTTAACGTGGAAGCATGGAATGCAAAGTATAATATCTGAGTATTTTGGTAATTTGAATAGTGTAACATTGAACAATTTTCATCAAGTTATAAAAGGCATCTTTTATCCAAGAAATACACATATATAATAGTAGCAGATCGCTGTTTTGGAAACGATAGAATTGCCACTTTGTGTCTGGAGTATGACTTTGATTATGTACTAAGAAAATGTGATAATTTAAACATAGAGGTCGACGGCAACAAGTTGAATTTGAAGGGTTTTTCCGGCGAAACTCGAAAGTTCAAAGCGTATGTTTCGGCATGAAAAAAAGAAGCAATTTTTGAAGTTAAGACCAAAAACGATAGCGCCTGGTTTTTGTTTTTGTCACTATCTGACGATAAAAGCTTTTCAGAAATTTATGAAAAAAGATTCGGGATAGAAAAATGTTTTCAAGATCAAAAAAACTCCGGATTTGATATTGAGAAAACGAAAATTAGAAAATACAACAGATTTAAAAGACTATATTTTTCAATGTGTTTAGCGCAATTGTTTGCTGTGCTGGTTGGAGAATATGTGCAAAACAACAATCATCCACTTAAAAAAAAATTTCATATTCTTGCGGACGTGCTATCAGCATTTTCAAGCTAGTATGGTCGCATTCAAGTTGTTTTTTAAACAAGCAATTGGACTAATTGTTAAAAAAACCATAGATTACAGTAAGGGGGGGGGAGCAAGGTTGGCTGTACGATGTATTTTGGATGAAAATATGTATGAACCAGGACGAAAGGTCACAGATAACAAATTCAATGCAGTTAATATATGCCATGATGATTTTCACTGTGAATGGAACTATGTCATTTCACCTATAGAAAAGCAAGACGTCTAGTTTATTTGATAACAATTGCTTAGATATTTGGCGATTCTGTTCAAAGACGATCTGCGGTGCCTCATGATTTGGCGGTAATCAATTAATGGGCTAGATAACGCATGTGAAATCCATTTTTTTGATTTTTCAGCACTTTCTCTTGGCAAAACTGCCATCCATATAAAAATGGGGTGGAGCAAGGGTCTAGGAATTAATCCCTAACTCCGCATAAAATTACCCCCTAAATAAGAAAAAACATAAAAAAATAAAAATATATCTTGAAGTTAGGTTTTTGCTATGGTATTATTTATGCAACCTAATTAGGTAGGCTATTATTTTATGAGGATGAGATGTATTTACCAGAATGGGCGCAGAAGTTTAAAGAGTCACGTACGGAAATAAAGTGTATAAAAGGCAAATATTACAAGTACGAAGTCAGCCACAAGTACGACCCTGAACGTAAGCGTTCTGTCAAAAAGACAGGGCGCTTGCTGGGAAAAATCACGGAGAAGGATGGATTTGTGCCATCTTCGAAGAATTTATTGCGCGATGCGATCAAAGAATTACCAAAAGTAGACATAAAAATCTACGGAATTTACACATTATTCAATGAATTGCTGAAAGACGAGATCGTTTCGCTGAAATCCGTATTCGGAGACAAAACGTCCGAGCAATTGCTGTCGTTTGCGCTGATGCGCTGGGCGTACCAGTCTCCGATCAAACGTTTGGCGGATTACCATT
>BNWK01000062.1 GCA_025998775.1 Alphaproteobacteria bacterium
CAATGGCGAAGACGAACAGCTTGCGTTATAAAGGAGTCTCTATAAAAAAACTAAGAAAAATGGCTGGCTGGAATGACTCAGTACTTGCTGATGTTCTTGCGCAAATTTTTTCATGAGGCCGCCCTGCGAAAGCACCAGTTCAACGCAAAGCCGAAGACGAAGTCGAAGTCGAAGTGCTAAACGTAGAGCTGACTCACTCAGAGCGGACAAATCAACACATACCGATAGGCAACATCGCAAATCCGCACGAAAATCTGTGAAATCTGCTGAACTAGGGGGGGGGCGGCAGGCACGCATAGGTCGCGAAACTAGTAAGTCTTTCGACAGACCACGGCACAATAACGTTCGCGGCCGCTCCCACAACAGAGATGTTGAACGATATGGCTCGGTGCGGCGTCCGGGAAGCACGTCTTATTCCAGCAACAGTGGGTCTGCGCGTAATTTAGAAAATGCCACAGGGAGTCCCGCTTCCGTCCCTTCAACTGCATTTGTGCCAACAACTGCCTCGCAGAATCAGAATGTTAGCAGTGGAACAGCGACTGAAGCGCCCGGGCCACATGTACATACACCTGCACAGATGCTGGATATGGTAAAGAGGCATCTAGCTGCTGACTTCGACATAGCACAAGAGCGCACGCCTTTTCAGCCTGCGAAGAACGTCAATCTTGTGTGTGATAGAGCGGTTGTAGATAAAGAAATAGTAGCTGAGGAAAAGAAACTATGCGTTGTTTTGAGACGCGACTTCAGAAATTGGATCTCTTTCCTATGTGGAGCCACAGTGCCGACTTTTCCTGGGCCATTTAAATCTTTAGCAGCATATAGAGCAGCAAGCGATGACGAGTTGGAGAGAAATCACGATTATGTACAGCTTGTTTTCCCAAGGCAAAACAAGTCAGACTATGCTAATTTCGACTACTACTTGGACAACAGAGATATGATGGTATCAGGGAAAGTAGGAACTCCAATTGAAGTGTTGCACGAGATATTGAATAATGATAATTCTGATATCGCAGCGTATATTCGTGGAAATGTTCTGGAAAACGCGAGACGTATGCTACACTTCTGGGGCTTTGAAGTTGTGATAAAGGAGGACGGTCCTCGTCGCTGGTTCGAATTCCATCAAATACACATGGATGTCGTCAAAAGCAAATTGACCGGCGGAAATCATAATGAGTTGAGAGTGAGCAGACTGTTGGAGCACCTCAAAGCAATGGGATTGGAGGGATGCAAGGAATCGATCAAACCAGAACTCAAAAAGATAAATCCAGAAACATATCGAAAGTACTGGGGTAAAATATAAAGTCCCTATAACGATCAAAATACCGTCTTTGAGATCAAATTGCAAAGACGGTGTATCTGAAAAAGCATAACATCGATCTGATCAATCAAAAAACTCCACTACTATGTGTGCTATCAATTGAAGAAAAGTGTAACTTAGTATATTATAGCACTGTTTTTATGGAGTTCTCATGCCTAAGGAAGATTTAATCGAATTCTCTGGCGAAGTTACGGAAGTACTACCCAACGCGATGTTTCGCGTTAAACTGGAAAATGATCATATTATTTTAGCTCATACTTCAGGAAGAATGAAGAAAAATAGAATTCGCGTTCTAGTGGGAGATAGGGTCACAGTCGAGATGACAACTTATGACTTTACTAAAGGCCGCATAACGTTTAGATCCAAGTAATCATATCTTTACTTATTTGATGTATTATTATCAATAGTATTGGTTTTTTATTGGAGTTTATCCTATGCCTCTTGTTTTTGGTAAAAGGGTGCATGATGCGCTAAATAAGCAGATTACTGCAGAAATGACGAGCTCGTATACGTTCCTATCGATGGCCAATGTCTTTTCGGACATGGGGCTTGTGGGATGTTCCAAGTGGGCTATGCTTCAGGCTAGGGATCGCCTGGAACGTTCCATGCGAATATATAGTCATATGCGTTCAAGAAATGGAAAGGTCAGGTTTCTGCAAATTCAACCTCCGAAACAAGATTGGCGAGCTCCTTTACATATATTTGAAGAAATTGTTAGAATGGAGCAAGGGGTATCGTCAGCTATAATGTTGCTCTATGATTATGCTCTTGGAGATAAGGATTTTCAGTCCCAGACCTTGCTCATGTGGTTTATCGAGGATCAAATTGGAAAGGAATCTCTCGCAGAAGAGCTTCTCAATAGGTTTCGAAAGATGCAGACAACTGATCTTGGTGTATTTATGTTTGACGAAGAAGTAAATAATAGGGTTCCAAAGGATTACGATAAGGAGATTCAGTGAAAAAATTTCTTCCAGATCCAGTAGCAGGTGGTGATTTTTTAGTAGGTGATTCGCGCAAAAAGCCCAGTAAGATTTCCGTGAGAAAGGATGAGCATATTTCGATTGCATTATCGGAGTTTCCATCAGTCGAGCTTGATCCAGGTTTCAGAAATTATAGATTCGAACATAATGCGTTACCAGAAGTGGATTTCTCGGAAATAGATACGTCCGTAAATGTTCTCGGAAGAATAATGAGCATACCTATGATGATATCGCCGATTACCGGTGGATCCGAAAAAAGCAAAAAAGTCAATAGAGCGCTTTCGGAGTTAGCCAACGATTTCAAAATAGGTTTTGCTGTTGGAAGTCAGCGTTGTGCGTTGACAGATAGTTCCTTGGAAATGACCTATAAAATCAGAAAATATGCTCCTGATATTCTTGTGTTTGCAAATTTTGGAGCCGTGCAATTGAACTATGGATTTTCCATTGATGAATGTCGAAGAGCCATAGATATGATAGACGCCGACGCAATGGTGTTTCATCTGAATCCACTGCATGAGGTGTTCCAAATGGGTGGAAATACGAATTTCTCTGGCATACTGAACAAAATAGAAAAAATTTGCTCAAAATTAGATGCTCCCGTAATCGTAAAAGAAGTAGGCTATGGCATATCCCAAACTGTCGCTCAGAGATTGGCAGATGTCGGCGTGTATGCCATCGATGTGGCTGGGGCCGGTTCCATTTCCTGGTCTGAAATCGAGAAAAAAAGATCGAAGGATGTCGTCGTGCATAGTGCATCCAAAGCATTTATCGGATGGGGAAATCCCACTGCCGAATGCATAAAGGAAATAGCAGATAATGTAGAAGATATAAAAATCATCGCCAGTGGCGGAGTGAAAACCGGCGTTGACATGGCCAAGTCCATAGCTTTGGGAGCCGATTTTTGCGGCAATGCGTCGGAATTCCTGAAAAGGGTCTCGATATCTCGTTCAGAATGTGAGATATTTGTCGAGTCTTTAATTTTGGAGTTGAAAACGGCAATGCTATGTACCGGATGTAAAAATATCAATGAATTAAGATCAGCAAAAATAAAAAAAGTCTCATAGATTTATAAGTTTAAGTTTTTTATATAGGAAATTTTATGGCTTCTTATCAGTATATATATGTTATGAAAGGCGCTTCCAAGGTGTACCCCGGAGGCAAACAGGTTCTGAAGGAGACTTACCTCTCTTTCTTTCCGGATGCAAAAATTGGAATTATCGGAAGCAACGGAGCTGGTAAATCCACTCTAATGAAAATTATGGCTGGTTTAGATACGGATTTCAACGGCGAGGCCTGGTTAGCCAAGGGGGCGTCAGTGGGATATCTTCCGCAGGAGCCGGGATTGGACAATAATCTTAGCGTGTACGAGAATATAGTCTCTGCACTGGCGGATCAGAAGGCCATATTGGACGAATTCGATGCGATTTCCTCTAAATTTGCCGATGTAACGTCCGACGACGAGATGAACGATCTCATTACGAAGCAAGCGGAGCTTCAGGACAAAATAGACGCCCTCAATCTCTGGGATCTCAATAGAACGGTAGAAATAGCCATGGATGCGCTGCGCTGTCCCAATGGAGATGCGCGCGTGGAAAATCTGTCCGGAGGCGAAAAGAGAAGAGTCGCTCTCTGTAAATTGCTTCTGCAAAAGCCAGATCTTCTGCTTCTGGACGAGCCGACGAACCATTTGGATGCTGAATCCATCGCCTGGCTCGAGAAATATCTTCAGGACTATAAAGGAGCGGTAGTTCTCGTTACCCACGACAGATACTTTCTGGACAATGTTGTGGGATGGATACTGGAGCTTGATCGCGGCAATACATATCCGTTCGAAGGAAATTACTCGGCGTGGCTGGAAGAAAGACAGAAGCGCAACGAGCAATTGGATAAGAAAGAAACCGATAGACAGCGCTTTCTTGCCCGCGAGTTGGAGTGGATTCGCCAATCTCCAAAGGCGCGTCATGCCAAGAGTAAGGCGAGAATCAATAGCTATGAGCAAATGCTGGCGGAGGAAAATTCGAGAACTTACAACACGGCAGCACTCTATATTCCATCAGGTCCGCGCCTTGGAGATATCGTTATAAACGCCAAATCTCTTGGAAAATCGTTTGAGGATAAGGTTCTGTTTGAGAAGCTATCATTTGAGCTTCCGCCTGGCGCGATTGTCGGTGTCATAGGTCCTAATGGGGCAGGAAAAAGCACGCTGTTCAAGCTTCTAGTCGGAAAAGAAACGCCAAGCTCCGGTTCTATAAAAATAGGCGAAACCGTAAAGATGGCCTATGTCGATCAAAGTCGAGATTCATTGGACAGTAAGAAAACTGTTTGGGAAGAAATATCCGACTCCCTCGATGAAATTGAACTGGGCAATCGAAAAATGCCGAGTCGAGCATATGTTTCCAATTTCGGATTTAAGGGAACAGATCAGCAGAAATATATCAATCAGCTTTCCGGTGGCGAACGCAACAGAGTTCATCTGGCTAAGATCTTGAAATCTGGCGCTAATGTGATACTGCTGGACGAGCCTACCAACGATCTGGACGTGGATACGCTGAGAAGCCTGGAGGATGCGTTGTTGGATTTCGCCGGATGCGCCGTAGTTATAAGTCACGATCGCTGGTTTTTGGATAGAATTTGTACGCATATACTGTCATTTGAAGGCGAAAGTAAAGTAGAATGGTTTCAGGGCGATTTCACATCCTACGAGGAAGATAAAAAACGCAGACTCGGCATAAGTGAGTTAATTCCTCAAAGGATAAGGTACAAGAAATTGTCGTCTGGTTAGGTGAGACTGATAATGGATCTTTTTCGCAATTGGCTTTGTCAGATACGCTGCTCGGATCCTAATGTACATCAAGTACACTCCGGTCCTACGCGGCGTTCTTCCTAGCTCTACGACACAAGTGTCTTGCAAAAAATATCTCATTATGCAGCAGTCTATAAGTGGTTATGGAGTGATAATTATGGACATTAGGGACGATATTTTAGAGCTTGCAGATTTATACGATACATTTTTTGTTGATATATACGGGGTCTTGTATGATGGTGTTAACATCTATGATGGTGCACTCAGTACAATGCAACAGCTAAAGAATCTGAAGAAAAAAATCATTGTTCTGTCGAATACCACCCAGGTATCGCTGGATGCCAAGCTCGGATACTCTCAGCGTGGCATGTTTGAAAACGTACATTATGATGAAATGATAACGTCTGGAGAATTCGTCCATTATTTTGTGGTAAATAAACCAAAAGAATTCTCCGAGTTGATCGGCTCAAACGGAAATAAAGTGAAATGCCTGTTTATGGGAAACGACAGTATATTTAACGGAGCTCATATTGTAAAAGTTGACGACTACGCTGATGCAGACTTTATTTATGTGGGTGTTCCAAGGTCGTCCTACGGTAATGTAAAAATAGACGATGTTTTCGATGGAGATGAATCAGTTGAGATCTGGGATGTAGTCAATAGAGATTGGCACAATCTGAGGGATAGCTTCGGTAGAAAAACATTTTCTGAATTTGCCGCTGCACTTGATTCTTGCCTAAAAAGAAACAGCGTGTTAATTGTCGCAAATCCTGATATCTTTGCTCATGGATCTGTACATAATGATTCCAGAAAGGTTCCAATCATTACACAGGGGTGCATAGGAAAGCATTATGAAAAACTCGGTGGAAAAGTTGTGTATTTCGGAAAGCCATACACTGGTATATTCGAATACGCTAAACAATTTGCAAATCCTGATGATAGAATTGCGATGGTCGGTGATACTCCCTGGACAGATATAGCTGGCGCCAACAATATCGGCATAAGTTCCATAATGGTCATGACTGGAATTACGGAAGAATTCTGCAACCGAATGGATCTTGCGTTGTCGGACGAAGAAAAAATCGACTCGCTGCTAAATAACATGACTAGGAAAATGTCCGACATACAGACGGACGTTCATCCAACTCACGTGATCCGGCAATTTGCTCATATGGAAGGCAATGTATCTGCCTACGCATAAGTAGAAGGGGCGGAGATTACTCTTTGAGTCTGCATTCGTAATTGTTTCCGCCACTTGCCGCACACGCGTTACTCGAGAAGGGCTTGTGATGCAACTATTAATTCAGAGGCCAGAAGGGCTGTAGCATCCAGTTGAAGGAAGTTCAACGTTTTCGTATTCTCCACATTTTCAAAGCGAGTATCAGGTTAGGTTGTTCGGTCCGTGATTTTAGTCTTTCATGCTGTGGATCAACCGGATGTGGTTCCGGTTTTCTAGACCAGTCGCGCCGGGTACGGTCTTTGTGTGATTTTTGGCGGTATTCTTTTCATTCCCCGTAGGCGCAGGGGTACCTAACCCGAGTACAGCGGTTTTTTCGTCCACTCTCTTCGGAAGTCCTGTCCCGTGGGCGGCGGCTGGTCTCTGTCTATCCGTTAACGCCTACTGTGTGTTGAGTTCAGTTGCGGCATTAGTGTCCCTCCCCAGAGCGCCTCCTCACTGCATGCGACCGGTTCCCACCAGGAGTTGCCGGAGTTCTCTGAAGTATAGGTTCGCGGTGGCTCGCGGGTTTTCAGCGTTTGTTAGGCTTTTCAGGACCGCTTCCCGGTCTGCCCTGGTCGACCCGGTTCCGTCGTTCGGTTCTGTTGCCATCCAGGCTAGAGCGACTCCAGGGCTGACCCCCAGCGCGTCTGCGCCGTACTCAAGCCTCAATGCGCCATCTCGCAGATGACCGTCCTTGGCTGCTATCAATTCGCCATTGGCCCCGACGACTGCCACCGGCGCTACCAGACGCGGCATGACCAGCTGGTCGTTCACCGCTTTTGAACTTTCGGTCAATGCAAGCGACATCATTATCACTACAAATGCACTACATATCAGTTTTTTCATTTTTTCCTCCTGTGTGTGAAAAACATATTATAAATATACATCAAAAAAAAACAAAAGTCAAGAAAAAAGACAAAACGAGATCAGCATCATAATTTTTGGCGGAGTTAGCGTTTCATGTCGCAGATCTGCCGGTTCTGATTTACGAGACCTGTCGCGCCAGGCACCGTCGTTTCGGGCTTCTGCCGTCAGTCTTACTGCCTTTCGCGCCTTCCTGCTTTCCCGGTTTGTGTACTCCGGGGTATCTCGGCCGCCTCGCCGTAAGGATCTGTGTAAAAATAATTTGAACTTTTGATGAGATAAGTTGTATAGTAGCCTCAACAAGTTATACGATGGTATCAAAGGTTTGAGGATATTCAATTGAAAGAACATATCAAGGCAGTACTGCCATTATTGAACGAAAAGCAGAGCCGCTTATTTTTGGCAAGTTGTGCTAATGCGATGGGGCGCGGCGGAGTTAAGAAGGTCTGTGAAATCAGCGGATTTTCTCGCACCACCGTAATAAAAGGCAAGAAAGAACTGGAAGCAGGTG
>BNWK01000063.1 GCA_025998775.1 Alphaproteobacteria bacterium
CTAAAAGTTGCGGAATCGCCGTAATTTCATTGCTTTTGTCCGATACTTTCTCCTGAGCCAAAACAATGTTACTTTCCGTCGAATATGCGCTAACCATATGTAATACATGCTTATCTTCGCCAACTCCATCCTCACTACCACGGGACGTTTTTCCATCTATTGCTATAACGCCGTCCGCAAATTTGGGGGAATTATCCAAAACCCAACTCCTAAATTTTTCCTGAAATATCCCTGGATCTAATGCCCGAAATAATCTCCTATATGTGTCGTCGCTTGGAATTCCGTTCTTGTAGGGAAAATACCTCTTCAAAAAATTTTCGTGGGTTTTTCCAAATAATTCAACATCTTCCCAGCCGTCTGATCCTCCTATGTAAGCACAAAAAACCACAAACAAAATCTCTGATAATGAATACAACTGATTCCTACTAGATCTCGGATCTTCTATCTCTCCAAAATAATCTAAAAACGAATCTTTAACCTCTGCTTCCATAACTACAATCCTTCAATTACTTGCATAGATTGTTAACCATTTCTTCTTATTCTCATACTAAAATTTTTCATGAGGCCGCCCTGGTGGCAGCCCTAGCACTACGACACAAGTGTCTTGCAAGACGGAAATCATTCTTTAGCGGCTTCCTCAGCTTGGCGCTGCGCTTCTAGCGGCAGTACTACCCGGCGTTGCATAGCAGATTTCATTTCACGATAGGAAAACAGGCCTCGGGTATCAGGCGGTTCATTGTCTGCCCTAATCCCGCCAAAGAGGATCGAAAGTATCACATCGTACATCATTGCGATGCGAGCAAGCACACTGCTCTCGTTTTTACTAGCTGGATTACAATTTTCATAGAGGCTCACCCGGGCAGGATCGTCGCTCTTGAGGCAAAAATCAGCAAGCACGCTGCTAATTTTTTCAAGTTCGCTGAGTTGATTCTTGAGTTTAGGATCAAGCAAGGAAGCCAGAGCCTGTTCCATATTGCCGTTATGTCCTCCGCGTCCAGCAACGAGTTCCACGAGGCGATGAACCGCCTGGATAAACCGTTCCGGAGCAAAGTCAGCATTGGCTGGCAATCTATACCTCAGGTCAGGAATAGCGACCGTTCCGCCGCGATCAGCTGCTTCAGCCAAATTTTCTGCATTAACTGTCGATTCAATCTTAGCCAATCTCTGCATGGCCACTAGATACATGGCTGGAGTGTAGGGGTCAAAAAAAGTGGTGACTGAGGGTGGTTCCGGCTGATTATCGTACGCCGAGGCGTCTTCCCAGCCGTAAGCACGAGCCAACTGTGGTGAGTTCAACAGTTCTTCCCAGGTTGGGATCAATATTCTTTCTGGATCAGTGTCTGTCGGCGCAGCGAAGTGCGATGGTTCATTCATTCTGATAATGTGGCTATCCCCGAGAAAGTATCCCATACCTACGCCATACATGGCAAGTATGGCAGCATCGGTAGCAGCATCAGAACGGTCCAAACAATTATAATTTCTATAAATTTCTGCCAAAGACGGAACTCCACTGTTCAAGCAATATTTCGCGAAACGTCGAGCTAATCGACCTAGCGTCTTGCGCTCGGCTATGTTTTCCTGAGCAAGCAAGGCGACCATGAAATTATCCCAAGCCGGACCGTCAGCATCACCAGCTCCCCTTCGAGTAGTATGAAGTTCCAGCATCGTTATAAGACCGTTTAGCATCGCGTCCCTAAGTCCGGGATCTGTTATTTCCAGCATTTGTTTTTTGTGCACACCTTTCATGAGGCGCATGTATTGCCCATTAAAGTCGAAGGCGTGCCCCTGGATTTCACCCCAGAGCAGGTTAACAGCCGGACTGGCAACGGGATGCATCGACTCTAGCGCAGGGGCAGGCGGTAGAGGCGGAGGTGGAATCTGAGCTACAGCATTTTTCACGGGATTGCAGTCTATCAGCTGCTGCCAGGTAGGAATCACCTCTGGTTGCTCTTCACAGCCCTGATAAAAGCGCATAGTTTTTCCAAACAAGATCACGGTCGCAGCCATAATCTGAACAAGCTGCTCAGGCAAGGTGCAACTAGTTGCACCGACGGGTCCAGCTATACGGCCGAGCTCTGCATCCCCACAGGTGCTACATATCTCCAGCAACGAGGCCGCAGCGGTCGCCCAATTTTCCATATCATCCATACGCTCAGGGTCGTTTAGATCCCGAGCTAAACGTTCCCAATGTCCCTCGCAATCGATCAGACGCTGCACCAAGCCACGAAACTCCACAAACAAGTCATGCGGAATTTCGGTGTCGCCCAAGGTATGTTTCCAATATGGGCACGGCAACACGTAGTCCAACTTTGCGAGATAGCGGTTCAACCTTTCGACAGAATAGGTACCACACCAGAACTCAGTAGCCTCCTGCAGTTTGTGCTCCGCTAGTTGTTTTTGGAGTTGTTCATTCGTTTCCTCTTGGCTGATCTGGTCTTGCTGTACATCTGGCTGATAGTTTCCAGTGTAGCCCGTCGTGTAGTTTTCTCGTCGGTACGGCTGGTAGTAGTTGTGATCTCGACTGTCCTTAGCCGCACCGTACCAAGAAGCTGGGGTTCCAGGCGCGTCAGTCGGTGTAATGCCCCCGGTCGATGAATAGGAGATAGCGTCGCGGTCGCCCACCGGAGCATGTAGCGGTGTGTCAGATAGAGCGCCTAGACCACTTACGTACCCAATGCTCCCGTATTCATGCGGTTTCTCGTCGATTCGAGTACCGACCACGCGGCGAGGTCCAGGGTATACCAACGCTTTAGTAGAGACAGCTTGAGTGTCAAGTTTCGCTCCCCGGTTGTTATCGGTCAGGGCGACCATCTGCGCGCGACTTTTCTGTGCTTTTGTTTTCTCCTCGTCTACTATCACGGGATATGGTACTTTCACCCCATACTCCAGTTCCGAGGAGTTTTTCCCCTTACGCTTGTCATATGGATTGTAGTTATTTCGATCTTTTTGACCTTTTGACGCCGATCTGTCCTGTCGTTTTCCCTGGCTGTCGGTCAGGCCTTTTTTGGCAGCCAGCTTTTTCTTGGTCTTTGCAGCCGATGGCCCACGGGTCCCGTTCTTTCCGGCGGTTTTAGAGCCCCCCCGGCGTGTCTTTGAGACAGACTTTCGCGAATCCTTGTTATTTTTTGCCGTTGGTTTTTCCTTTCTGGAGCTCTTCCGGTACAGCTTCCCAAACGACTCTAAACCTTTTTGCGCATAACAAACGCCAAGCGATAAAGACACCATTAAACCCGTTAGTAAAATTTTTCTCATTCTCTTCTCCTCTTTCTTTGGTAAGATTAACTAAGTCATGCCATAATATATGCGCAATTGGCATCTTTCGCAAGTCTTTTTTACAAGCTCTGCGTCCATTTTTGTAGGACGCAAGTTTTTTTACATATTGTTTAGTAAATTGTTCCGGCATTCTTTCGGCGAAGATTACTTCCATTGCATTCGTCTCCATTTTATCAAGTGCTTAATAAGCTGATGCATGTTTACAATTTTCGCCGATATAGTTTAGATATTTTTAAAAGCAATATGGTGCTTTGCTGTTATTTATGATATGAGGAACTATACACGAGACTGCTGCATAATAGATCTTTTTCGCAATTGGCTTCGGTGCTTGCAGCACACGCAATATTCCGTTCTAAGGAATCCTCATGTACATCTAGTACACTGCGATTCTGTGCAACGACACGAATGTCTGCGTTCTTCCTAGCTTTTGCAAAAAATATCTCATTATGCAGTAGTCTCTACACAACATGGGAAAGTAAGATGCGTCTAGTAATCGTAGAGTCTCCGGCGAAAGCGAAGACAATCAATAAGTATCTCGGAAAAGACTACTCTGTGATGGCTAGTTACGGTCATATTCGAGATTTACTTGCGAAAAATGGAAGCGTAAAGCCAGACGATAATTTTTCCATGGTTTGGGAGATTAGCGATCGTGGAAAGAAATGCATCAGTGATATATCGAAGCAATTGAAATCCTGCGATGAATTACTGCTGGCTACTGACCCTGATCGTGAAGGAGAAGCCATTTCGTGGCATATAAAAGAAGTATTAAATGAAAGCAAAAAATTGACGATTCCCGTTCGGAGAATTGTTTTTCACGAAATCACGAAAAATGCCATAAAAGAGGCCATTGCCAATCCGAGAGAGATTGACATCGGTCTAGTCGACTCCTATTTGGCTCGTAGGGCTCTGGACTATCTGGTTGGGTTTACAATTTCTCCGATTTTATGGAGAAAACTGCCAGGAAGTAAGTCCGCCGGTCGAGTGCAATCGGTCGCTCTTAGAATTGTTGTCGATCGAGAAGTCGAGATAGAGCAATTTGAGTCGCGGGAATATTGGACGATTGAAGCTAAATTTGCAGCCAAAAACAAGAAGATATTCAGCGCCAAGCTAACTCATTTCGAAGGGAAAAAGCTGGAGAAGTTTTCGGTAAATAATCAGGAAGGCGCTTTTCGCATAAGAAATGCACTTCTAACTCAGGATTTTGCTGTGACTTCTACCGAGGAGAAAACCGTAAAGCGCAATCCTGCGCCTCCGTTTATAACGTCGACACTGCAGCAAGAGGCATCGCGCAAACTGGGATTTACAGCGAAAAAAACCATGCAGGTGGCGCAAAATCTGTATGAAGGTATTGATGTCGGCGGAGAAACCATCGCATTAATTACATACATGAGAACAGATAGCATAAATCTGTCCAAAGAAGCCATTGAAAAAATTAGAAATTTGATATCAACGAAATACGGGAACGATTTCCTTCCGTCGACTCCACGCGTTTACAAAACAAAAGTGAAAAATGCCCAGGAAGCCCACGAAGCAGTTCGTCCAGTTGATGCGAACATAATTCCTGAATCACTCAAGGGAAAATTGAGCGCCGATCAGCTTAAGCTATATACGTTGATTTGGAAGCGTGCCGTTGCTTCCCAAATGTCTTCGGCGGAATTTAATCAGGTGCAGGCGGATATTTCCGATATCAAAACTTCGAAGAACATATTTAGAGCCGTTGGAAGCACTTTGAAATTCGAAGGATTCCTCAAGGTATACGTAGAAGGAAAAGATGAATCCGATCAGCCGGATGACGAAGAGGCGGAAGGCGTACTTCCTCCATTGGCCAAAGGCGACGAAGTGGGGAAGAAGGCCATAGAGTCGTTTCAGCATTTTACCACACCGCCTCCGCGATTTTCCGAAGCCAGTCTGGTGAAAAAGCTGGAGGAGTTGGGAATCGGCAGGCCATCCACCTACGCTACTATACTGCAAGTTCTGCGGGATAGAGGATATGTGAAGCTGGAAAACAAGCATTTTATTCCGGAAATCAGAGGGAGATTGGTCACGTCATTTCTCATGAGTTTCTTCGATAAGTATTTGGAATATGGTTTTACGGCGGATATGGAGCAATCGCTGGACGATGTTTCCAACGGCACTAAACCGAAACTAAATCTTCTGGCAGATTTTTGGACTGGGTTTTGTGGCTACGTTAGCAAAACGAAAGAAGTGACAATAACCAACGTCATTGACCGACTGAACGAATCTCTTGGATCGTTTCTATTTAAATCCAACGAAGATGGAACTCTGAATAGAGTCTGTCCCGAGTGTAAGGTTGGTGAGCTAAGCTTAAAAATAGGCAAATACGGATCTTTTCTTGGATGCTCAAGATATCCGGAATGCAATTACGTCAACAGGCTAGATTCTTCGCAGCAAAATGCCGATGGCGACGCAGCTGCAATCGAAGCGGCGGAATATCCGAAATTTCTTGGTGTTTCTCCAGATGATCAGATGGAAATTACTCTGCGTAAGGGACCGTATGGCTTGTATGTTCAGAAGGATGTGAAAGCATTACCGGTACCGGAAGAACCAACTGAACAACCTGCCGAGAAGCCAACGAAAAAAGCCTCCAAAAAGGATGCGAAAACTCAGCCGATGCCGGAAAAACCCGCGGAAAAACCCGCGGAAAAACCAAAGAAAAAAGGCGCCAAGAAAGCGGATGGTCCAAAGCCAATTCGCTCCTCCATTCCGAAATTTATCGATGCATCCCAGATGAATTTGAACGCTGCTCTGTGGCTTCTAAAGTTGCCAAACTCACTCGGAACCTACGAAAACGATGAAGTGAAAGTCGGCATAGGAAGATTTGGTCCGTATATATTATTTCGGGGAAAATACATATCCATAAGAAAACCGGAAGACATACTGACTATGACTTTAGATAGCGCCGTCGAAATCATCAAAAACCGAAGAGAAAGAAAGCTGCCTCAGAAGAAGTGAAAGAATTGGCGCATCAGTTCTTTCAGGAGAAGCGGCTGCGCCCGAACAAAAGCTCAGGCATCCGCCCAGTAACATGATGCTGAGTTACCAGTTGATATCTTCCTCAGCAGAGATTATATCTTATGTTGTCATCGATGCTTGCAAAAAAAACATCGACAACGCATTGTTTTTTGCATAATCCACACCCAGTCTTTTTGCGTAACTTTTTTTAAAAAATATAGCGTTTTTCTTGACTTTTTGATTTTTTTGTCGTATATTTATATTGTGTTTTTTACAATAGAGAAAAAAATGAAAAAACTGATATATAGCGCTTGTGTAATGGCAATGATGTCATTTACACTGTCCGATGTTTATTCACGCGCAATTACGCCAGAAGACCGAAACGTTCGCTCATACATAACTGGAAAAAATTTGCCTCCAGATGTACCTGACGGGCTTAGTGATTGGAAGCCCACTGTAGAAGCACCGACAGTAGCTGGCGTAGTAAAATTTGCAAATCGGCTCGACGAAATAGCAAAATATGCAAAGAGACTCCACTTTCAAAATGTAGATTCTGGGTATACTGCTTTTGATCAAGAAGATGGCGCCGCATTGTCAAAACTACTTGTGTTTACTTCTACTAAAGACTGGAAGAAATCCACGGAGGGCGTAAATGAAGTGCTTAAAATGCTCAAGAAACTACAACCTCTGTTGGCATCTTCTGCAAAAAGCGAATTAAAAGGCGGAATTGCATCGAATGAAAGCGACGTTGATGGAACTGATATGCAGAACCTATTCAGCGAGAGAAAGGTACTTTCCGGTAAGAATCTGAATGCGCGGATAAAAGCGCGGACTGATAGAGCCCAAAAAAAAGATATCGATGGAACTGATATGCAGAATCTATTCGACGAAAGTAACGTGCTCTCTGGATCCGCCCTGAACAAGCGAATAGCGAAGCAGGGGCGAAATAAAAAAGCCAAAAAAGGGGTTAACATGCCGACTCTCTTCGACGAAAGGTACTAAGAGATTTTCTGTGCGCTGCACGATTGGCCGAAATGAAAGAGCTATAATAGGTTGATTCCGATCTGATCGCTACAATTTTAGAGACTTCTAACTGATTAGTTGGCAAAATTTAGTCTGCAATATTTCCAGCAAATTTTCGTGCTGAAAATGATATAAGAGCAACAGAGATAAGTTGACCATTTCAAGACTTCTGGATGTAATTTTGGA